>SKZG01000201.1 GCA_007127495.1 Planctomycetales bacterium | reverse complement strand
TGTTGCAGCAAATACGGGCTGAGTTCCGTACGGAGTCGATTCGGCATGAAATCACTCGAACGTCTGTTCGGAGCCGGGAAATACGCCTCCGCGGACATCGTCGCGGAATTGCGTCACCGCTTGACGGATCTCCGTCTTCAGGTCGGCATACGTCCTTACGTGCTTCGGCACATGACCGTCGCTGAGCCCCAGGAGGTCGTTGAGGACGAGAATTTGCCCATCGCAATTCACGCCGGCTCCAATGCCAATGGTTGGAATTTGCAGTTCGCGGGTGATACGGGTCGCGATGTTGGCCGGAATGCATTCGAGGACGATGGAGAACGCACCGGCTTGTTCGGCCGCCCGGGCGTCGGCCAGAAGCTGCTTTTCGTCGCGTTGAACGCGATAACCGCCCAGTTGGTGGATACTTTGCGGCCGAAGGCCCACGTGGGCCATTACGGGGATGCCGGCACCGACCAGCGCCGCAATCGTATCGGCCTGCTCGACTCCGCCTTCGAGTTTGACGGCTTGGCAACGGGTTTGCTTGAGCATCCGGCCGGCGCTGTCGATCGCCCGATGAACCCCCAAATGGAAGCTCGGAAACGGCATATCGACAATCACCAGGGCACGCCGGACGGCCCTTCCGACCATCTCGGCATGGTAGATCATCTCGTCGAGGGTTACCGGCAGGGTGTTCGCGTGGCCCTGCACCACCATCGACAGACTGTCACCCACCAGAACCCCCTCGATGTCGGCTTGGTCCAACAGCCGCGCGGTCGGGTAGTCGTAGGCCGTAAGCAACGTAAGCTTTCGGCCTTCTGCTTTCCTGGCGACAAATTCGGGGACGGTTAGTTGTTGCGGGTCATGGTCCATCGGGGCACCTAACGTCGGGAATTTCAACTTGTCGCGAACGTGTGATTGCCATTTTTCCGCGAAAACCGGGACGGGTTCCGTGAACGGATGCTATTTTACGATTTTCCAAGGTCCGTGGCCAGTCGTGGCCAGTCGTTGTTCCTTGCTCACGTGCTCATTTTATGGCTCCTCCGTTTCTAGGTGCAGGCAGCCTTTGTTTCAGGGACGGCACACGGCGTGTGCCTACTACAATGGAGAGGCCTGCACCTAGAAACGGAAGAGCCCATTTTCTCCCCTCTGCCAGTGGCGGGACCGCTGTCTATCGGGTATGATCGAATTGGGGCTGAGGTGGGAACACTTGGGAAAAGCCAAAGCAGGAGCGAAACAATGGTTCGCAAGAGACTCTTGGCACGGGGTGCCGTTTTCATTCGCATGCCGCTTCTCCTGGCGGGGGTTTCAATTCTCGGCAATAGCGCGTCGGGGCAGCGCCAGGAGCCGCCCACTATCGAGTTTACAGGAACGGTCGGACAGGTTGCTCCCGGCCATATCGAAGCGACGTCGCCTTCCAATGAGACATGGATTTTGCATATCCCCCCAGGCGCCAACGTTCAGGTGACCGGTGCGGCCCAGCCGGATATGCTGCGACCCGGCCACTTTGTACGCCTTACCGCCACGGTAGACAAACGTGGGCGGGCACATGACAAGGTCAACCACTTGACCTTGATAGAACCCGCAGACAGGCCCGGCCGGAGGCTGGGTGCCTTTCCCCCCGGACAAGACGAGGCAGGGGAGCAGGATGTGCGGGGCATGGCCGGCATGCCGGCCGGCGGGGGTGACCGAGCCTTGTTCGATATTCGCGGCCGGATAACCAACTACCGCCAGGGCTACCTTGCGCTCGAGGTGCCGGCGCCTCTGTTCCAGAGGCCGCTTCGCCTTGAAGTGGACGACTCCCTCACCGTGGGCCTCGATGTTTCCGACCATCGTCTAGCACAGCCGGGCGATGCGATTACTGCAAAGGGTGGGCAGATCGGGCCGAAGGTCATGCTAGCGAACGAGGTGAGCATTGTATTGAGCGAGCCGGTGGCCGAAGCGAAGAAGAAGCCGCCCGCGCCGGGCCAACCTCGCTTGGGACGTCCCGATCCGAGAAAGGGGCAGCAGGAAGAACGGGATCCGTTTGATCTCGGCCAGCCCAATGCACAGGAGCCTTCCGATGTGGGCGCCAACGGCCCAGACGCGCCCCCTGAGGGTGTCGCCCGGCCGCGAGAGCCGATCGAACCGCCGCGGGCGGCGCACACCGCCGCCGAGCCGGCCAATGCCGATTCACTGGCGGCCTTCCTGGCGCCTTTGCCTGAAGATCCGGTTCGGTTGAATATCCGCGTGCGGCTGGGCGATGCGCCACCGGTGATATTCATCCCGTGCAAGCCGGTTGTTGGCAACGATCTCATCCGACAGTTCGGCCGGCCTGACAACACACTCGATCTACGCGGTGAATTGCCGGTGGGCCGAAACCGTAGCCGGCAAGAAGTGCGATGGGAGCTGTGGGTTTACGGCTCGACAAAGCTATTTGTTGACGAGACCGGAATGGTGCGATTTCGGCAGGCACGGTAGGGGCACGCGGCGCCGTGTGCGAGTGCGAGTGGGCTGTCGCCAACGAAAGAAAACGCCCCGCGAATCTGTGCGCGGGGCGTTTTCGGTAACTCTGCTTATTGGCGAACGGCAGTGGGTTTACATGCCTGCAATGCGCTCGATCAGG
>SKZG01000309.1 GCA_007127495.1 Planctomycetales bacterium | reverse complement strand
TCAGCAGGGGCTCGGGTGGAGCCATGTCGGGAATGAGCGGCACGTTCGCGGCAAACCAACCACGATATGCCATGTACAGCATGGTCGGGGTCTTCATGGCGCGCGATACACCCACCAGAACCACCTCGGCGCGCTGGAGGTCGTCGGCATTCTGGCCGTCGTCGTGGTGGAAGGCGAAGTCGCCGGCTTCAATCACACGGTCGCGCGCTTCCCGAAGCTGGCGAAACAGGCCCGGCTTCTCCTGCGGCATCCGGCTGAGGTGCGTCGCAAGCCGCTCCAGGACCGGGCCGAGAACGTCCAGCGAATCGACGTCGTGCCGCCTGCATTCCTCGACTACCAGCCGGCGAAGCTGGGCAGTCACCAGGCTATACAGTAGTAGTGAGCCTCCGCCCGCCGCCTCCCGAATCACGCCGTTCACCTCGTGTTCCGAACGGACGTTCGCCCGGCGGATGATGCGCACCGGCGCGTCTTGAAACTGGGCCAAGGCGGCTTGCACCAGCCGGACCGCCGTTTCTCCGGTCGAGTCGGAAAGGATGAACAGTTGCAGCATATCTTACCTCTCGCGCCCAGCACGGATCAGCCGCTTCAGGTCAATCGGCTTTCCTTGCTCGGGAATGTGGACGTTCCTGCGACCGCCTTGCCGAAGCTGCTCGGCCCGTGCGCGCAGTTCTTCGGGGCCGCCATGCACCAGTAGGATGGGCGCTGCCGGATCGACGTTGCTGAGCCAGCGGTCGATGTCGGTTGCGTCGCCATGGCCCGAAAAGCAACCGAACGAGTACACCGCGGCCGCGACCGGCGTGGGACGCCCGTCGATCGTCAATTCGCGCACACCCGCCCGCAACCGGCCCGTGGCGCTGCGCGGGTCCGAGTAACCGACCAGCAGCATGGTGGTCGACTCGTCGGGCAGCAGCGCGCGCAACATCGCGCGCATCCAGGCGGTATAGGTGACGTCACTGGTGGAAACAATGATGCATGGCCTTGGTAGTTTGGCATGTGAGGGGACGGTCCGGACCACCACGTTGGGCGAGAACGGATCGGCCGTGTGGGCCACTTCGTCGCGGAACCAGCCGGCTCGTTGGTTGTCGCGGTAAATGGCGCTCACCTCGTGGGCCGTGGGCGAAGGGCAGTACACGGGGAGCGACTCGGGCAGCAACCCCTCCTCTTGCGCAAGCCGTAATTCATGAAGGATCCGTTGGGTCCGGTCCAGGGCGAAGCATGGGATCCACACGACGCCACCCCCCGCCACGGCCTCGCCCACCCTCCGGCGGAACTGCTCGCGCTGGTGGACCACGTCGGGGCTGCGCCGCGTGGCGCCGTAGGTGGCCTCGACGAATACGACGTCGGCGTTGGGCGCCGGGCGCGGGCCGGCAGTGACCGCTGAAAGATCGCTGCCCAAGTCGCCGGAAAACAGCACCCGCCGCCGGTTGCCGCCCAGGGCGACCTCCACCACGACACTTGCCGAACCCGGAATATGCCCCGCGTCGAGAAAGCCGGCTCGCACGCCGGGCGCCAGGGGAATGGGCTCGCCATATTCCGGGGTTTGCACTCGATCAAGAATCGCATCAACCTCGGCCTTCACGCAGGCGCGACAATAGGTGGGCACGACACGGGGCTCCGACCTGCGAAGCATCTCTTCAAGTTCGCCCGTGGTTCCTCTCGCCCTGGCGAGGTTGTGGATCGCGATGCTACTGGCATAATGGCAGTCGCGCCAATGAACCACCATGGCCCGGCCGCCCGAATGGGCGCGCGAACGCGACCGCTCCGACCAGACCCAGTTGCGCGTCCGATGCCGGTCGAACCGGACGACGTTGCCCAACATTGGCGCGAGCAGCAACCTGGTCGCTTGCGTGGTGAAAATCGGCCCGCGGAAGCCCGAATCGACCAGCAACGGCACGCGACCGATGTGGTCGGCATGGGCATGGGTGATCAGCAAGGCGCCGATTGCGGCTGCGTCGACGGGCATCGAGGCGGAAAGCCGCTCGGCTTCATGTTCGGCTTCGGCCCCTTCGCCGTCGGGGAAGAACGCACCGCAATCGATCATCCAGCGGCCGTTGCCCGTATCGAGCACGTGCAGCGATCCCGACACGCGCTCGGCTCCGCCCCAGCAGGTCGCGACCAACTGCGTAGGCATGCCGGCGCCGCGCTCGGCGGCAGCGTTCGGCGAGTACCCAAACAGCGAGCAGAGGCACGCCGCGGCCGCCAAAAAAGATTCAGGTTTCACCCATCGCGCGATCTTCATCGACCGATCCTCCGATTCATTGGGGCACCTGCGCCATTTCGCCGTCGGCCATCGAGCCCAGGCGGCGGAACAGCAGGGGGCTGATGTGCTCGCTGATAAAATGGACGGAGCCGTCGGCCATGCCAAAGCCGGCGCCGCCGGGATGCTCGCTGCCGGGCGACTCGAAGAAGAGGTTGTTAAGCCCGCCCGTCTGGTAGATGCCACCCACTTCATTGTCGTTGGTGGTAAACAGAGTGGCTCCTCCACCGACCGCCCACCCGTCCTGGCTGCGCCGGTACGCGGCCGGCTCGGAAAGGCGCTGCAACTCGCCGATCATGATCGTGCTGCTGGTGCCGTCGCGAATGTCG
>SKZG01000402.1 GCA_007127495.1 Planctomycetales bacterium | reverse complement strand
CCCGGGTGGGCGAGGGCTTCGCCGACGTGGTCACGCGAAAGGACCTGATCCTTCGCCTACAATCGCCCCGCTTCTTCGTCCAGAGTGACGAGGTCGTCCTCTCAGCCAACGTGCACAACTACCTGGCCGCGAAGAAGCAGGTGAAGGTGAAGCTCGAACTCGAGGGCGACGTGCTCGAACCGCTCGACGAGGCCGCGCTGACCCAAACTGTGGAAATCGAGCCCAACGGCGAGCAGCGCGTCGACTGGCGCGTCAAGGTGCTCGACGAAGGCGAGGCCACGGTCCGAATGTTCGCGCTCACCGACGAGGAATCCGACGCGATGGAAATGAGGTTCCCCAGCTTCATCCACGGCATGCTCAAAATGGAGGCCCGAAGCGGCGTCATCCGCCCCGACCAGGATCGGGCGGAAATGGCGTTCACCGTGCCGGCCGAGCGGCGTCCGGAGCAGTCGCGCCTCGAAGTGCGCTACTCGCCCACCCTGGCCGGCGCTATGGTCGACGCGCTGCCGTACCTGGTCGAGTATCCCTACGGCTGTACCGAGCAAACGCTCAACCGCTTCCTGCCCACCGTCATCACGCAGGAGATCCTCATCGACATGGGGCTCGACCTGGAGGCGGTCCGTACGAAGCGGGCGAACCTCAACGCGCAGGAACTGGGCGACCCCGACGAGCGGGCGCAGCAGTGGAAGCGCTACGACCGCAACCCCGTGTTCGACCAGGACGAAGTGCGCCGCATGGTGGCCGACGGCGTCGCTCGGCTCACGGAAATGCAGCTTAGCGACGGCGGCTGGGGCTGGTTCTCCGGCTACGGCGAGCGGAGCTACCCGCACACCACGGCCGTCGTGGTGCGCGGCCTCCGGGTGGCCAAGGAGAACGACGTGGCCCTGGTGCCCGGCATGTTGGAAAAGGGCGTCGAGTGGCTCCGCCGCTACCAGGCCGAGCAGGTGCAACTCATCGAGAACGCCCTGATCGACAAGAAGCCGCCGGGACTGCGGTGGAAGAACTACGCCGACAACCTCGACGCGCTCGTGTTCATGGTGCTGGTCGACGCCGGAATCGTCGACGACGAGATGAACGAGTTCCTCTACCGCGACCGTACCCGGCTGGCCGTGTACAGCCTGGCCATGTACGGCGTGGCGCTGCACGAGCGGGGCAACCAGCAGGCCAAGCTCGACATGGTGCTCCGCAACATCGGCCAGTACGTGCAGCAGGACGACGAGAATCAGACGGCCTGGCTGAACCTGCCCGGCGGCTACTGGTGGCACTGGTACGGCAGCGAATACGAGGCCCACGCCTTCTACTTGAAGCTCCTCAGCCGCACCGATCCGAAGGGCGAGCTGGCCCCGCAACTGGTCAAGTATCTGTTGAATAACCGGAAGCACGCCACGTACTGGAACTCCACGCGCGACACGGCCCTGTGCATCGAGGCGATGGCCGAGTTCCTCCGCGCCAGCGGCGAGGACAAGCCGGAAATGACGGTCCAGGTGTACGTGGGCGGCGAACTGAAGAAGGCGGTGGAAATCACACCGCAAACGCTGTTCCAGTTCGACGACCGCTTCATCCTTGAAGCCGACGACGTGCCCACCGGCCCGCTCAATATCGAACTGCGCCGCGAGGGGACCGGCCCGGTATACTTCAACGGCTACCTGACCAACTTCACGCTCGAAGACTTCATCACGAAGGCCGGGCTGGAAATCAAGGTCGAGCGCGAGTACTACAAGCTCGTGCGCGTGGACGCCACGGCAAAGGTGGCCGGCTCGCGCGGGCAGGTGGTCGATCAGAAGGTCGAGAAGTACGAGCGGCAGAAGCTCGACAACCTCGATACGCTCCAGAGCGGCGACCTCGTGGAAATCGAACTCGTGATCGAGAGCAAGAACGACTACGAGTACCTCGTGTTCGAGGACATGAAGCCCGCCGGATTCGAACCGGTCGACCTCCGGAGCGGCTACACGGGCAACCCGTTGGGCGCGTACGTCGAGTTTCGCGACGAGCGTGTTGTGATGTTCGTCCGCCGGCTCGCCCGCGGCAAGCACAGCACCAGCTACCGCATGCGTGCGGAGATTCCCGGCAAGTTCAGCGCCCTGCCCACCAAGGCCTGGGCCATGTACGCCCCGGAGCTTCGAGCCAACTCGGACGAGATCAAGCTGAACGTGAAGGATTAGGACGGAACCGGCGTTTGAGTGTGCCCCGGCATGGGATCGAGGGATCCGTCGCCGCGCAACCCGGTGTTGAGCAACAGATTCGCCTGATGCGAGGCAGTCATGGCCAGAAGGGCTTCCACATCGTCAGGCGTGCGGCGGCGGGCATGGGGCTTGTTGTCGAACCAGTGGCTCTGCCCACGGCCGGTCTCGGCATCGACCTGTAGGGTCGTGCAGATCTCCCGCGGGGCATCGGCCACGGCCGGATGCCGGGCCTGGCGTAAATGGTGTTCCATGGCCAGGAAGTCCTCCTGCCAGTTCGCCCCCTCGCACAAGCTGATCAGGGCCTGGGGCTGGAGTGCGCGGATAAGGGCATATTGCTCAGCCAGATGCAAATAGTAGTGCCGGTTCCGATGGACTGTTTCATGATGCTACGAAATGCAGGGCGGGGG
>SKZG01000077.1 GCA_007127495.1 Planctomycetales bacterium | reverse complement strand
GTCACCCCGATCGCGCCGCGCACCTACGAGGTGGCGAAGGCCTCGGCGGACACCGCGCTGACCGGCGCCGACCACCTCGCGGCCGGCCGCGAATCGGCCGTCTACGCGCTCTGCCGGCCGTCCGGACACCATGCCGGGCCGCGCGTCTTCGGCGGCTACTGCTACTTCAACAACGCCGCCACCGCGGCCGAGTTCCTCTCCGCCGGCGGGCGCGTCGCGATCCTCGACCTCGACTACCACCACGGGAACGGCACCCAGGAGTTCTTCCAGGAGCGGAAGAACGTCTTCACGGCTTCGATCCACGGCGACCCGGCGGTCGAGTACCCCTACTTCTGGGGCTACGCCGACGAAACGGGCGTCGGCCAGGCCGAGGGGACCAACCGCAACGAACCCCTGCCCCGCGGCACCGACATCGCGGGCTACCTGGCGGCGATCGAGCGGATCCTCGAAGCGATCGCCGCCTTCGATCCCCGCTACCTCATCGTCGCCGCAGGGTTCGACACGCATGCCGACGACCCGATCGGCGGCTTCGCCCTGCAAACGGCCGACTACGCGAAGATCGGCCGCCGCCTCGCCGCGCTGGACTGCCCGACCCTCATCTGCCAGGAAGGCGGCTACAACCTGGATATCCTCGGCGACGCCGTCCACACCTTCCTGTCTGCTTTTCTATAGGCCCCACACGCTGGAATTAGATGCGCGACCCCTTCCTTGCCCCTCTTGCTCGGACCCGATGAATCTGTTTCTCCGTCCGTTTCGTCCAGCGACGATCGGGCCGGTGTTTCATGGCGCTGGCTCGGCTCGCACGCGGACGAACAGCCTGCCGTTGACCGGAGAGGCGGTGACATTGACCGTCACGGTCTGAATATCGCCATCGGTGGTGATATCGGTTTCAGTCGCGTTGCCCGCCGTCCATTCCACCAGATCACTGGAGGTGAACACGGTGTAGGTGAGGCCGGTTAAGGCCGGATTGCGGCGGGTGTATTGGAAATTGCCGGTGGCCGGATCCAGTAGCGCGACCATCGGGTTGCGCGATGTACTGTCGGTCGGATCGAGGCCGAAGGCGTACTCCTGCTGGTTGGTCATGCCGTCGTTGTCCGGATCGCCGGACGGCGAGGTGTCGGCGCCATCGGGGAAGGTGAAGCCGCTGAGCCAGGTGTCATAGTCGGAAGTAGCGTCGCCGCCGATCGTCACGGTGCCGGTGCCCAGGAAGTAGTCGTCATCCATGAAGTCGGCGTCGGAACTAGTGCTGCCATAGGTGCCGGGGGTGGTTTGTTCCACGCCGCCGAGCGTCAACGAAGCGACGGTTTGGGTTCCGTCATAGTTCAGATCCATCTTGCCGGTGCCGCTGATGCTGATGTCACTGCTGCCGCTTAAGGCTTCCGGCCTGTCAATCCTGAGTGTTGCGCCCGTGCCGACCGTGGTGGGGCCGGTGTAGGTGCTGGTGCAAGTATCGGACAGTATCATGAGACCGTTGCCAGGGGCAGTCCTGGACAAGGACAACCCACCGACTCCGCTGATGGTATTGCTGAAGGTTAAATGATATCGCACATCGACGGGAAGCGTGGCGTTCAGGGTCACGGGACCGGCCAAAAGGTTCTGGTTGAATCCGTTTTCGGAGGTGATCGAACCACCGTTGACGATCAGGGCATTGGTGGGCTTGAATCGCCACATGTAGAGAACCCCGCCGTTGAGGGTGATGGGACCGGTGCCCACCTTCGCATCGATATCACCCCACAGCGTGCCGCTGTTGATGACGGTGCCGCCTTCGAAGCTGTTGTTCACATTGTAGATCCTGAGTGTGCCGGGGCCGTTCTTGGTGAGGCTTCCCGAACCGGAGATCAATCCGGTGAGACCCACCTGTCCATTGCCGGTACCGCCAAACGTCATGTTTGCTCCCAAGTCCAGGTTATTGGAGATCGTCACCGCCGATGCACTGTCCTGGCTGATCGCCGGCAGCGCGTCGCCGTCCGCCACGAAGGCCAGTGGATTGCCGTCCAGGGTCACATTGGCGGCCAGGTTGAGCCTGTTGAGCTGGAAACCGGTGGCGCTGAGGTTGTTGGTGGCCGTGTAGGCGCCGGCCACATTGAAATTCAGCGTGTAGCTCGGACGGCCCGAGGCGAGCGGGGCGGAGCCGGTCCCCAACTCGTTGGTCCAGTTGGACGCCACACTCCAGTTGCCGGTGACAGCGTTGGCCCAGGTGAAGATATCGGGGAGGATCGCCTCGGTGACCGTCACGGTGTAGTCCTGGGTACTCAGGTCCTGCGCGGTGATGGTGTAGGTCTGGGCGGTCGTGAAGTCGAGAGAGGTTCCGGAGGCCGGCGAACCGCTGGCCCCGGGGGAAACCGTGTAGGTGGGAGCCAGGTTCGTGCGGTCCGTGCCGGGCGGTACCTCCAATGTAATCGAGGTGCCGTCGATCGTGGCATCGCCAAGAGCGCCGAAACTGAGGTTTGCGGGAAATCTCACTTCGTGGAATGCCATGATGGGTCACCGGTTCCTGTTGCCGCGGGCGATCAGGCGACCGACCTCGGCCGCGATTTGACCTTCGGATCGGCGAAATCCGTCCAGATCAGGGGTCGAAACGTTGATGACG
>SKZG01000334.1 GCA_007127495.1 Planctomycetales bacterium | reverse complement strand
CGGGTCGGCGGGCAAGCTCCTGCAACATCCTTCGCCCCTCGGGCCTTCCTTCGCGGCCCGCGGCCAGGGCATAGGCGAAATGAGCCGGACCCTTCGGCTTGCCATACCACTTCTCGACGTGTTCGATCGCCCACTCGAGTGTCTCGCCCTTGGAAGCGTCGTCGTGGCATCCGGTGCATGCGTTGGGAATGCCCAAGTCGGCCGTCAAGTGCGGGCGGGGGGTATTCATGCTGTGATCGCGCCGCGCGTCGACCACCATATAGGTTGTGTGGGGCATGTGGCACTCAACGCAAAGCGTGCCCGGCTGGCTCGAGTCGGGGTGGAAGTGATGCTGCGGGGTATCGTATTGCGCGGCCACGTGGCATTGGCCGCAAAGCCGGTTGTCGTCGTATTTCACCTCGGTTGTCGCCGGGTGGTGGCAGTCGGTACAACGGACGCCTTCGCGGTACATCACGCTTTGAACGAAGGAACTGTATTCGAAGTTCTCGTCCAGAATCTGGCCGTCAGCGTAATAGAGGTCGGTGTCCAGAAGTTCCGGCATGTAGTAGTCCAGGAAGTTCTTGCCGGGCTTGAAACCGGGGTACACCACCCGCCGGCGGGCGTGACACGGCGCGCACGACTCGATCTCGACGCGGGAGTCGTCGCTTTTCAGGTCGGGAAGCCCGTAGCCGCGACGCCGGTCCCAGAACAGGCTGTTTGCCTCCGACAATTGGGTGTGGATGCTTCCAGGCCCGTGGCAGGCCTCGCAGCCCACGCTGATCTCGGAGAACGTGGTCCGGTACGTATCGGTTGCAACGTCGTAATTCTTCTGCAGGTTGGTCGAGTGGCAGTCGGCACACATGTAGTTCCAGTTCTGCAGCGGGCGGGTCCAATGCAGGACGTCATCGTGGGGAATCGCCTCGTCCGGGTACAGATGAAACCACTCGGCGTCTTCCGTGTCCCAGGCGATGGGCAGGCACTGAATCCGGCCGCGCGCCATGGGAATGAGGTACTGCTGCAGCGGGCGCACTCCGAACGTGTACTTGATCGGGAATACCTGATCCTTGCCGTCCGGCCCGTCGGTTCGGACAAAAAACTGGTCGCCCTCGCGCCAGAGTCGCGAGCGCAGGGCGGCGGGCACCTCGATTTCGCCGGCGGCGACAAGGCGGGCCGCGGCCTGCCCCAAACGGTAGCGCGCCTCCACGGCCTCGTCGGGCCGCACCTGGGTCCGATTGCCCATTGCCTGCCGCACTGCGTCGGCCGTTTCACGGGGCATGGCGTCGAACAGCGCATTTTGCAACTCGGCTTCCGCCGTGGCCAGGGCCACCGCCCACTGTTCCGGTTCCGTGTGCGGGAGTAGCGTGTGCAATGCTTGCTCGTCCAGCAGGTTGGGAAACTCCAGAAACGGCATGCGAATGAACTCGTGGTTCTCGAAGTCGCCGAGGACCGAGTCCGGCGTAGCCCAGTCCATTGCCAAATGGTGGTCGGAGCCGAGCCACGCCTGGTACTGTTCCTCGTGGCACTCGCGGCACACCTCGCTGCCCACGTAGGTGGCCTCCAGATGCTCGGGAAGGACCGTCCACCAGTCGACCAACACCGCCAGGGCGCCCAGCATGGTCAACAGCCCCACGCCCGACGCAGCGACGAACAAAGCCTGGGAAGTACGTTTGGGCATTGGATCAAGAAGCCGGATAGGGTCTTGGCGGGTTCAGGATGCGGCGGGACTAGTTGGAAGAATCCGTTTCGAAGGCGTTCACCGCCCGTTGCGCAAATCGAACGAACAGCAGGGATCGCCCTCGTGGCGGTACGCGACGCGGCGTACGGGGTGGCCCACCGCGATCGACATCATCTCCTCATCGACACAACAGACGGACCGATCATCATCGAGCATACTGACGAAAGGGCAACTCCGCTTGCGCAGAACAATTGCCCCGTCTTCTTCGACTACCTCGACCAGGGCACCCTCCTTGCGAAGTAGTTCGCCCAACTGTTCGAGCCTGGCACGCGGATCGCTCGGCCGGAGCCGGTGCTTGTACCGCTCTGCCACTTGACGCGCCACGCTCGTTACCACGCGCTGCGTCAGCGCCTTGCCGCCCGATTCCTCGATCGCCTTCCACATCGCCGGTACGAACCAGCGCTGGGCATCGGCAAACAGCAGCAACAGGGCGGCCGGCTTGGCAGCATACAGGTAGTGAGGGCGCCCCCGACCTTGGGAGCGTTCCATGTGTCGTTCCACGAATCCGCCAGCCGTCAGTTCCGCGAGCTGCTCGGTCACTGCGGTCCGGGTCACACCGGTGGCCGCGATCAGTTTCGCGATGGTCGTCGGAGGATTGCCCACCAGCAACTTGATCAGCCGCATGCCGGCAGGGCTCACCGAGAGGTCTGCCATTATATTGTCACCTTGGGTTGGTCAATTTCTATTCTACGCGGAATGCCGGCTGCACGCCAGGGTGGCGCGGAAGACGCAGCCCCGCCGAGCACTCGGGCGGCCACGGGCAACCCTGCATGAGCGGCTGTATACTCGCCGCGGCCTAAAACGTTGCTTTCCGTAGGATGGGCTTTAGCCCGTCAAAGCGAAGACGGACAAGAATGTCCATCCTACAAAAGCGCAAT
>SKZG01000266.1 GCA_007127495.1 Planctomycetales bacterium | reverse complement strand
ATACAGCGCACCGCCAATCCCCCGCCCGGTCAGGTCCTTCGCCGAGGCGATGAAGTCGAGATAGGCAAAGCCGAGGTCGGGGTCGTGCATGAGGAATCCGAAGCCGGCCACGCGCCCGCGCTGGCGCTCGGCCACCAGGAGCACGCTGCGGAACCGCTGGTGGAACGGGTTGCGCAGCCGTTCGGCCAGCCCGCAATACTCCTCCCGCCGCGCCGCGCTGAAATGCACTTCCAGGATGCGCTCGGCTTGGCCGATGGCGTCCTGGTTGATCGGCAGCACGTCGTCGTGGATGCGGCGGATGCGAAACATGGCAGTGGGTCACGCTGGCAATGGCGCCGCCGACGCTGGTTCGGCAGGCACTTCTTCCGTTTGAACTGACGAACGAACTCCATCATTGCGACGGTTCCCGACAAGGGCATCGGCCACGATGCGTTCGATCGCCTCCGCGAACGAATAACCTGCACGCTCGACGGCTGCGGCGAAGCCGGCGTCGGGCGCGAGGCACGGGTTGGCGTTCACCTCCAGGATCCAGGGCCGTCCGTCGGCATCGACCCGAAAATCGACCCGAGTATAGCCCCGCAGCCCGAACAAGTGCCAGCATGCCGCGGCAAGCTGACGTAGTTCCCGGAGCAGGGACCGATCCGAGTCGCAGAAGTCGAACCGGCGCGGCGTGTTCCGATAGGCGAACGACTCGGGCTCCCACTTCGCTGCGTAGTTGACAATGCGCGGCTCCTCGACAGGAAACTCGACGAACAGGATCTCGGCCGGCGGCAGCACTTCCGGACCACCCGGCCCGGCCAGCACCGACAAATTGAACTCGCGCCCGTCAATGAAGCGTTCCGCAAAGCACGGCCGAGCCAGCCGCCGCTCGCGCTCGGCCAATGCCGTGAGCACGTGCTCCCGGCTGTCCGTGCGGAGGATTGATTCGGTCCCGATCCCGAACGAACCGTGGTCGTGTATCGGCTTGATGATGTAGGCGGTTTGGTTTCCGGATGCAGCGAGCCCCTTTGTCAGGGCCTGCGCTGCCGTCATGCAGGTCGGCCCCCCCGCCTTGCCCCGGGAATCACAGGGGGCCTGAGCGCCCGGCACGATCCAGGCCGGTGTGGGCAGGCCGGCCCAACGCAGACGCTCTTTTGCCCGAACCTTGTCAGCCAGTAGGGTGAGCGACGCCGCGCTCGCGCCGGTGTACGGGCAATCGAGCGCCTCCAGCAGCCACGGGGCCAACGGTGCCAGCCGGTCGCGTCCGTCGAGCGACTCGACCAGGTTGAAGGCGACGTCCGGGCGAATCGACGCCACGGCCGCCTTCAAGTCGGTCAGGTTCAACGATATCGGCAGGGCGTCGACCGCGTGGCCGCTCCGCCTCAGCGCCTCGGAAACCGCCTCGACCTGAGCCAGCACGTCCAGATCGTCGGCCCGTGCGTCGGTGTCGACCGCATTGTACACCACGAGAATATGCATGTGCCGGTTTCCTCCCACGTGCGAGCCTTAATCGGCCACGATTCCCGGAGTGAGCCGGGAGCCGCTCGAACGGTCGGGCTTCACTCGGACGGCTGCCGACTCCACAATTTCACGAATCAACTCGACGTACGCAATGCCCGCCGCAGCGCACAGCATCGGCAGGTCGGAATGTTCGGGGTGCAGGCCGGCCAGGGGATTGACTTCGAGAAAGCTTGGCCGGCCGGCGGCGTCGGAGCGGAGGTCCACGCGGCCCCCGTCCCGGCAGCCCAGTGCGCGCCATGCCTTCAGGGCCAATGCCTCCGCTTCGGCGACCTCCGGGTCGGCGGCGGCATGCACCAGCCGGTATTCGACCAACTCTTCGCACCGCTCTTTGTTCACATAGGAATAGACGTCGGGTTCTGCCTCGCCACGAAGGACGATTTCGAGGGTTCCGAGCACGCGGGCGTCGGCGCCGGTGCCCAGCACGCCGACAGTCAACTCGCGGCCCGGCAGGAACGATTCCAGCAGCACTCCCTGCGGGAACCGGCGGAGCAAGTTCTCGCACAGCGGCCACAGGTTGGCCGGCCGGTCGATCTTCGAGGCCGCCGTAATGCCCTTGCCCGTCCCCTCCGCAACCGGCTTGGCGAACAGAGGCAACGGCAGGTCGACCGCCTCCACGTCGGAGAGCCGGCGCACCACGGCGAAGTCGGGCGTCGGCAGCCCGGCCTCGCGAACCGCCAGCTTGCTGAGCCCCTTGTCCAGCCCCACCGCCAGCACGAGCGGGTCGGAGAACGTGTACGGGATATCGTACACGTCGAGGATGGCCGGGATTTGGGCTTCGCGGGCGGCTCCGTGCAGCCCCTCGGCAATGTTGAACACCAGGTCCCAGCGGTCGCCGGCGGCCAGTCGATGGACGAGCTGCCGCGCGTTGCCGATGCGGTCGGTGGTGTGGCCGAGGGCGCGCAGCGCGCCCTCGATGGCGTCGATCGTATCGGGCCGGTCGAACTCGGCGGTCTCCTCCTCCGAGTAGCCGGCCGCCAAGTATTCGCTACGCAAATCGTAGGTCAAGCCGATGTGCATGGCATGTCGCATCAATGGGGGTCGGGGAACCGTGGGATAGGCTTCCAGCCTGTCAGATCGTGGGATAGGCTTCCAGCCTGT
>SKZG01000129.1 GCA_007127495.1 Planctomycetales bacterium | reverse complement strand
TGTCGCAGCGGTTCTTTGCCACCGTCCAAAATAAGATGCACTGGGCAGTCCACGGCCGCACTGCCGCCGAGATGATCCATGAGCGCGCCGACGCCTCGCGGCCGTTTATGGGGCTGAAGACCACGCGGCCCGGCGGCATCATTCGCAAGGACGACGTCGCCGTGGCCAAGAACTACCTGGACGAACAGGAGCTGCAAACACTCAACCGAATCGTGAACCTGTATCTGGAGTTTGCCGAACTGCAAGCGATGGAACGCCGGCCTATGACAATGCGTGACTGGGTCGGTAAGCTGGATGAGTTTCTGAAGATCTCCGGACGGGCATTGCTTGACCATGCGGGAATGATCTCCGCCGAGGCGGCCAAGGCCAAGGCGGAGGGCGAGTACGCACGATATCGCGCGTTCCTCGACACCCAACCGCGGCAGGTGGACGCCGATTTCGAGCGAGCCGTGAAGCAACTGGCGAAACCTGAGCGACGATCGCGGAAGAAACCATGAACGAAGCCGAAACCAGAGCCGAATACATCGATCCTGCCCTTGCGGCGGCAGGTTGGGGCGTGGTCGAGGGAAGCCGGATACGGCGCGAGTATCGGATTGCGCCCGGACGGATCGAAGGGGCCGGCCGCCGCAGGAGGCCGCTCGTGGCCGACTACGTGCTGGAATACCGCAACACCAAGCTGGCCGTCGTCGAGGCCAAGGCGTGGGATGAGGCACTGACCGAGGGCGTTGGGCAGGCAAAGGACTATGCGGGCAAGCTGGCCGTGCGCCATGCGTATTGCAGCAATGGGCAAGGCGTTTACGGCATCGACATGGAAACGGGCGCCGAGGGCGAAGTTCCCGCCTTCCCGTCGCCCGACGAACTATGGGACCGCACCTTCGCCACACCCGACGCCTGGCGCGATCGGTTCGCGGCGGTGCCCTATGAGGACAAGGGCGGCTCGCACCCCAGCCGCTACTACCAGGATATTGCCATCGAACGCGTGCTGCACGCCATCGCAGGCGGCGTGCAACGCATCCTGCTCACCCTGGCCACCGGGACGGACGGGGGTAAGACGTTCATCGCCTTCCAAATCGCCTGGAAACTGTTCCACGCCCGCTGGAGCCTGCTTCGCGAGCCGACCCGCCGCCCGCGCATCTTGTTCCTGGCCGACCGCAACATCCTGGCCAATCAGGCGTTCAACGCCTTCTCGGCTTTCCCGGACGACGCCCTGGTGCGCATTTCGCCGGACGACATCCGCAAGAAGGGGCGCGTGCCGACGAACGGCAGCCTGTTCTTCACCATCTTCCAGACATTCATGAGCGGTCCGCCCAAGGCCGACGGTACGCCGTCGCCCTATTTCGGCGAATATCCGCCCGACTTCTTCGACTTCATCGTCATTGACGAGTGCCATCGGGGCGGTGCGAACGACGAGAGCAACTGGCGAGGCATCATGGAGTATTTCGCGCCCGCGGTGCAGCTTGGCCTGACCGCCACGCCCAAGCGGACGGAAAACGCCGATACGTACGCCTATTTCGGCGAGCCGGTGTACACCTACTCGCTGAAGGACGGAATCAACGACGGCTTCCTGACGCCGTTTCGCGTGAAGCAAATATCCACTACGCTCGACGAGTACGTGTACACGCCCGACGACATGCTGGTCGAGGGGGAGATCGAGGAAGGCAAACGCTACACCGAGCCCGACTTCAACAAGATCAAGGCTGTTCCGACCGTTCTGACCACGTCGCAGAAGCTTTCGACGGGCGTCGATGCGCGGAACGTGCGCAACATCGTCTTGATGCGCCCGATCAATACGATGATCGAGTTCAAGCAGATCATCGGGCGCGGCACGCGGCTGTACGACGGGAAGGACTACTTCACCATTTACGACTTTGTGAAGGCGCATCATCATTTCAGCGATCCGGAATGGGACGGTGAGCCCATTGCCCCGGAGCCGCGCCCCAGAGAGCCGCGCCCGCCCCAAGAACCCGAGCCGGGCGACGAGCCGCCGCCCGAGCCTCGCCCGCGGCCGCGGAAGATACGGGTCCAGCTTGCCGACGGCAAGGAGCGGAGCATTCAACACATGATATGCACCAGCTTCTGGCATCCGGACGGGACGCCCATGTCGGCCGCACTGTTCATGGAACTGCTATTCGGCAAGCTGCCGGAGTTCTTCGCCGACGAGGCCCAGTTGCGCGCCCTCTGGAGCGCACCCGACACGCGCCGGAGGCTTCTGGACGGGCTGGCGGAGAACGGTTTCGGGCTGGAGCAGTTGGCCGAAATGCAGCGGATCATCGACGCCGAAGAAAGCGACCTGTTCGACGTGCTGGCCTACGTTGCGTACGCCATGCCGCCGGTAACGCGCCAAGTGCGGGCGGCAGGGGCTCGCGTGTACATCAACTCGGCAGGCGAGCATGCGCCAAAGCAAGATTGAATGGACCGAATCGACCTGGAACCCGGTGACCGGCTGTACGAAGCTGAGCGCGGGGTGTCTGAATTGCTATGCGGAACGGATGGCCAAACGGTTGCAGGCGATGGGCCAGCCGAACTACCGCCGGGGGTTCAAGGTGACCTGTCATCCGAAGGCGCTGGAGCTTCCGTTGACCTGGAAGAGGCCGCAAATGGTGTTCG
>SKZG01000516.1 GCA_007127495.1 Planctomycetales bacterium | reverse complement strand
GGCCGCGGCGAGTATAGAAACGGAAGAGCCCTATTGGAACCGATTGCGGTCCGACTGGGGACCGGGCCGGCTATCGCGTTGATGTCGTGTCGCCATCGGGGCCGCTCAGGTAGTGGCGCATGTAGGCGAGCACCTCATCGCAGTGGCCCTCCCATGGCAGGTACAGGCTGCGGAACGGAGCCATGATGCTTCGCTCGCCATGGGGGACCAAGAGGACGCCTGCGGCGCAGACTTCGTAACGGCGAATCGCTCGCCACGGGATGCGCAGCCGGCGCCCATAGACCCATTGGTCGACCCCGTCGTCACTGATCCGGAAGGTGACCGGCGTGAAGAATCGCCACAGGGTGGTCAGCAGCGCCCCGGCGGCCAGGAGTCCCAGCGGCCAACTGCCCAGCGCGATGCCCACCGCGCAGCCGACCCCCAAGACGCCCAGCACCACTGCGGCCGACCGCAGAGGGCTTCTTCCGAAGGGCCAACTGCGCCAGCGGATCGGCTCGAGCAGGGTCACGTCGAGGTGGGAAGGCGACGATGTGTGTGGTGTGTCGGACATGGAAACCTCAAGTCCAGTATACCACACGCCGGCTACGTCAACTCGTGGGAATCGACCAGAGCCACGAGTTCCGGCATCAGCCGCCGGGCGGCCCGGGCTCGGTGGCTGAGGATAGCCTTGGCAACAGGGCCCATTTGCCCAAAGGAGCGATGATACTCAACGAGTTCGAACAGCGGGTCGTACCCGAAGCCTGCCGTGCCGCGCAGCTCGGGCAGAATCCGGCCGCGGCAGGTTCCTTGGCTTTCCGCGCGGACCTTGCCGGAGGGATCGGCCAGCACCATGTGGCACACGTAAGCGGCGCCGCGCTGAGCCGCGGGCATGCCGGCGAGTTGGTGCAGGAGCAGCTCGTTATTGGCGGCATCGGTGGCTTTCGGTCCGGAGAAGCGGGCCGAGTACACACCCGGCGCGCCGCCGAGCGCGTCGACGGTCAGTCCGCTGTCTTCGCCGAGGGCCCAGCATCCGAGATGCCGGGCCTGTGCAACCGCCTTCTTTGCGGCATTCTCAGCGAAAGTTTCGCCGTCTTCCACGACGTCGATCGGATCGGGAAAATCGGCGAGGGTGCGGACCTCGACTCGAACGCCTGCCAGCAGCCTGACAAGCTCTTTCGCCTTTTTCCGGTTGGTGGTCGCGAGAACGAGCATGATCGGGCCTACCATAGCGACGTTGGGCCGCTCAACGCGGCACTGATCGAGCGTTTGGGTACTTCCACGGGAATGGGCTGAAGGTCCAGGGGGATGCCCACGATGGTCTTCATGGCCATGGCCCCGGGCGGTTGGCCCGGAATGTTCGTCGGCTGCGAAGCGAACTTCTGCATGAGTTGGTGGATGGTCGGATTGATTTCCGTTTTTCCGTCCGGACGTTGCGTACCCACCGAATTGAAGCTGCCGACGGTGACAATACTTGCATACCGTTCGTGGAATTGGTAGGCCTCATAGCCCATCATCCGCAGGGCCAAACAGAGCCGATTGGCTTTGTCAGCGGCCTCGACCAGCCCGCTGCGCAACGGGCGCTCGCCCCGCTCGACCGCTTCGATTTCGTCCTGCCGGATAAGCGTTCTTCCCTTGAAGGTGGCTACCTGTACGGTGTAGCGACCGGGGCAGTCGAGGAGGCTGTACTTCACGCCGGTGTTCCATTCGAGGACCTCGGGTTCGACACCTTGGGGAACGAAGTATTCCCGTGGCAGAAGCGGGTTCGTGGTGACAAAGGCTTTGCTCAACGGACCGGCCGTGTCGCGATTGAGGTGGGCGGCCAAGGCGCGCCATCCGGCAAGGTTGCGGGTGGTCGGGCGCGTTTCGTCGATCTGGAGGCAATCCGGCTCGAACTGCTTCAGCCGCCGGAGCGTACGTTGCGCTTCCGGGGCGTCGACGGCGGGAAAATCGCCTACCAGCACGGCGATTTCGTCCACGGTATTGCCGCGCCGGTATCGCATTTGCACCGGCCCGCCGAATCGGTTGATTCCGCGTCCTTGCGCTTGCTGTAAATCGAATTGCATGCGATGCGAATAGGCAGGCAGTTTGTACCGTTTGCGCAGCTCCATGACCAATTCGTGGGCCTGCTCCTCGGCCCCCTCGCCCGAGAACGTACAGGCCAGGATGGTCCAAGGACCGTTCTCCTCGGTAAGCCGATAGTCGTTTTCAGGGTCGGCTTCAACCCGGTCCCGCGAAAATAGCGATAGCCAGGGCGGGGCCGACTTGGCCGGGCCGGCCAGCAGGCAGCTTATCAGGAGGAGGCTCAATGCGATGCCGATAGGTTTTTGCACGTTCATGGCGAAGTTCCGTTTGGGGGAAGGTAGACCCATCGTGGTTCAAAAGACGCTTCTTGGCGGCGGATGGTAGCAAAACCCTGCGGCGGAATCCAGCCCGGATTGCCTGGAATTTGGCCGAAGGGCAACTGGCACTCCGGCGGCCGACGGCATAGAATGAGCGGTTGCAGTAGTGTATACTCGCCGCGTGCCGTTTTTGCGCTTTTGTAGGATGGACATTCTTGTCCGTCGTTGCTTTGACGGGCTCGAAAGCCCATCCTACGGAAATGCGCAGTTTTAAGCCGCGGCGAGTATAG
>SKZG01000465.1 GCA_007127495.1 Planctomycetales bacterium | reverse complement strand
GTCGGGTGCGGCGCGGTAGTCGGGTGCGGCGCGGTAGTCAGGTGCGGCGCGGTAGTCAGGGGCTTGGGCAGCACGATGATAGTCAGGTTCGCCGGAGGCACGATACGGCGGCTGGTCGCCGGGCGGTTGCCTCGCAAAATCGCGGGATGCGAACGGCTCGTTGCCGTGATGGTGTTGCGGCGATTCGCGCCCCCACGTCGTCGCCGGGGCAGCCTGAGGCGGCTGGTATGACGGGGCAATCGTACCCCGACGGGCTGCCGGCGTCGCCACGGGCCGGTCATCCCAAGAAGGCCCGCCGCGGATGCCGGACTCCCGTGCCGCCGCGCCCGATTCGTAATCGTCAATCGACTGGGGGCGATTGGCAATCGCCGCCTGCTCGGGAGTATTTCGTGTGGTATGTGCCGGCGCATCGTTTGCGACAACCGGTGTCGGGGGGGCCTCATGCGGCAGTTGCTCAGGAGTTCGCGATTCGGTTGCGCGGGCCAAGAGCGGGGCGTTTTCGTCCGTGTGCAACGGTTTTGGTTCCTGCACGGCGGGCTCCTGTGGTGCCGCCTGACTGCCCACTTGGCTCCCCCCGGGCCATGTTGGGGCCATGGAGGCGTCTGGGGCGGGGAAGTCGGGCTGCCATGACGCGGCCTCATCGCCACCTTCCTTTCGGGAGCCGGTGTTCTGGAACACCCACGGCAGAACAGCGGCAACAATCAACACCACGGCCACGCCCACGAGAATCCGTCTGGCGAAATTCTGGTTGACAATTCGATCGTTCAATCCGGCAAAAACGTCCACCGGTTCCTTGGGCGCCTCTTTCGGATCGAGATCGGGGAAACGTGCCAGCACCCTCGGACGGGGTGTGCGATTGTGGTTGAAGGAGTGGCCGCTTGCAGACCGCTCCGAATCGTTGCCGAGCCCATTAGGCATTTCCTGATCTTGTGGGACGGGTTTTTTCGTTATCATGGAGAATAACCTTTCCTGGCGAGCCGTCATGGGACGCGAATGCACGCAAGTGAGGAGAAACTGGCCTCTCTTCTGGGGTATGTGCACCGTTTCATGGGGCACTGTCCCTTGGCCGGCTATGCGGCTGCGCTTGTGTTTATCGGTATCGATTGTATTATTCTTGAGGCTTGCCGAGAATTTGCGGATTATAGGGTTTGCGTAAGTGAAGCGTTTGGGGTACCGGCTCCCAACCCCATGTCGTTTGGCTGCACAGGCACGTCCTTTGGACGGTTGCGTGCCGTCTTACCTCGCCCCGGTTGACCCAAAGACGCGATGCGATAGCATAGGGGTAGTTGGTTTACCCGAAATCTTTGAAAGGGGAAAATGCCCCGCATGACGCAGTTGAACGAGGCCCTTGCCGGGTCCATCACCCCCCAAATGCAGTTCGTGGCGGAACAAGAGCGTTTATCGCCGGAGCGAGTGCGCGAAGAGGTCGCAAGCGGCCGCATGGTGATCCCGGCCAGTCATACCCACATTAAGAAGGGGCTTCGGCCCATCGGCATTGGCGTTGCCGCGCGGACAAAGATCAACGCCAACATCGGCAAATCGTCCATGGCAAGCGATGCCGGCGGTGAGTTGGATAAACTGCACACCGCCGTGAAATACGGGGCCGATACGGTCATGGATCTCTCCACCGGCGAGGAAATCGACGCCGTGCGCGAACGGATTATCGAGGCCACCGACGTTCCCGTGGGTACCGTGCCTATTTACCAGGTCGCCCAGCAGCTTGACGAAATTGCCCAGATGCGGCCGCAACAGTTCCTCGACACGGTCGAGCAGCAGGCGAGGCAGGGCGTCGACTACATGACGATTCATTGTGCGCTGTTGAAGGAGCACCTGCCGCTGACCGCCCGCCGCGTTACGGGAATTGTGAGTCGGGGTGGGGCGTTGATGGCCCGATGGATGACGGCGCACAACCAGCAGAACCCCCTCTACACGTGTTTCGACGACCTGTGCGACATTCTGCGTGCGCACGACGTGACGTGGAGCCTGGGCGACGGTTTGCGGCCGGGGTGCCTGGCCGACGCCACCGACGAGGCCCAGTTGGCCGAACTGGAGGTCATGGGCCAGTTGGCGCGACGGGCCCGGCAGGCGGGTTGCCAGGTCATGATCGAAGGGCCCGGCCACGTGCCCATGGATCAGATTGAACATAACGTCCGGCTCCAGCAACAGTGGTGCGATCACGCGCCGTTTTACGTACTCGGACCGGTCGTCACCGACGTGGCGCCGGGCTACGACCACATCACCAGCGCGATTGGTGCGGCGATGGCGGCGTGGCACGGAGCGGCCATGTTGTGCTACGTGACCCCGAAAGAGCACCTGGGGCTGCCCGACCTGGACGACGTCCGCCAGGGGGTGATCGCCTACAAGATCGCCGCACATGCTGCCGACGTCGCGCGGCACCGTCCCGGCGCCCGCGACCGCGACGACGCGATCAGCCGTGCCCGATTTCGGTTCGACTGGGAGGAGCAGTTCCGATTGGCGCTGGACGGCGAGACGGCGCGGCGGATGCGCGACGAAACGTTGCGCGCTCCGGGCGACGAGACGGCCGGCTACTGCAGCATGTGCGGCCCGAAGTTCTGCTCCATGCGTGCGACGGCCGAGTTGCGCGAGCTGGACCCGCCCCTGGACCCGTCACCTGCCCCGTAGGCCTGATACCAGAATCGAAAGCGATTCCCTGCTGGACGTGCGGGGCAGCATCGTCAAGAACGGCCACCGACCACGACTGCCGCGGATCGTTCGTATCCTGTTTGGCGATATAGACGTTCGGCTTGCCGGGGGCGCGTGTTGCCTGATCCAGAATGATCACCTCGATTTGGCCGTCGTTGTTGAAATCGCCCGCGATGGTGCCCTCGATCTCCACCAGCCCCTCTGCAATCAAGTGGCGTTTCCACGAGATGGGTGACGTTTTTTCGTACCAATACACCCGGCCTCCGTCGCCCGTTCCCACAATGATGTTGTTGCTCCCATCGCCGGTGACATCGGCCACCGATTGACCATCTCCCTCCTCGATCGCCGTGTCGATTACGTGTCGGACAAGTACGAAGCCTTCTTTCTGGCCGAAGGCGGGCGAATCGGCGATCTCATCAATTGGTGAGGGCCAATTGACCGACGGAGTGCGCGCCTGGCGCATGTACTGGTCGAACCATGCGACACGCTCCGGGTGCTCGTCGGCAATGTTGTTCCGTTCGCCGATGTCGTCGGCCAGGTTGTACAGCTCCAGCGGTCGGTCGTGGGCGGGCCGCACGGCCTTCCAGTCGCCCTTGCGGGCCGCCTGCTGGAAGCCGCGCTCGTGAAACTCCCAGTACAGCGGCCGCTCGCGCAACTCCGGCTGCGGTCGCGAGAGCAGGCTTGGCAGCACGCTCACCCCGTCGATCGCCTGCGGCGGCTCGGCGCCGGCCAACTCGGCGAACGTGGGCAGCACATCGGCGAAATACCAAATGTCGTCACTGACCGCATCGGGGTCGATCTTTCCGGGCCAGCGCACCACCATCACCGTGCGCAGGCCGCCGTCGTACATGGCGCGCTTGCGCCCGCGCAGCGGGCCGGAACTGTCGAACAGGCCGTCGTAGCGATCGGCCGCGCCGTTGTCGGAGCAGAAGAAGACGATCGTCTGCTCGTCGATGCCCAGTTCCTCGAGCAGCGCGAACATGCGGCCCATGTCGCGGTCGGTCCGGGTGAGCATGGAGGCGTACGCCTTCGCCTGCCGCGGCCAGTCGGCGTCGCGGGTGTAGGGCTCCAACTCGGGAATCTGGAACCGGTCGTGCGGAACGCAGTAGGGCACGTACAGGAAGAACGGATCGTCGCCGGGGCCGTGGCGCCGGATGAAGTCGAGTGCGAAGTCGGTAAACAGATCGTGGGTGTAGTGCCGCTCGTTGACGAAATCGCGCCGCGTGCCCGTGTTCCCCTCCAGCACCATCTTCTGCTCGTTGTGCCAGATGTACTCGGGATAGTGCGAATGGGCGCGGCGCTGGTTGAGCAGTCCGAGCCATTCGTCAAAGCCCTGGCGATTGGGCACTCCGGTGGTGCCCGGCTCGCCCAGCCCCCACTTTCCGGTGATGCCGGTCACGTAGCCGGCCTGCCTGAGCACGTCGGCCACAGTGACGTCGTTTTCGCGCAGCGGCACGCGTATGCCGCCGGCCCCACCGGTACAGGGCACGCCGCCGTGGCCTGGGCGGCCCGCGTTGCCGCGCACGGTGGTGTGCCCCGTGTGCTGGCCGGTCATCAGCACGCTACGAGCAGGAGCACACACGGTCGAGCCGGAGTAGGCATTGGTATAGCGGATACCCTCGCGGGCCATCCGGTCGACATGGGGCATCCGGATCAGCTCCTGCCCGTACACGCCCAGGTCGCCGTAACCCATGTCGTCGACCATCACGAAAATGATGTTCGGTCGCGAGCCGCGGGCTTCCGACACGTCGGCCCGCGCCAAGGCGGGCGTCATCAGCAGCCATGCGGCCAAAAGCGCTGTCGCCAGCGAGGCGGTGGAGCGGCGTTTCGCCGGAAGGAAATACGGGTTTCGCGGTGGGTTCGTCATGGTGGGCCTCCTGGGTGGTTGAAGGGTCATTGGCGGTCAATCGGCGTGAAGGGACGATCTGGTTCGTGGCGCCGGCTTTCGCCCGGGATCCCAGCTAGCAGTTTACGCGGTGTATTATAGCGAGTGCGGAGGCTTGACGCCACCCGCCAACTCATACTCGTTCACGTATTTGGCGATGTTATTGCGTGCTTCTCCCATCGGGGCGATTCGAGCGGGAAGACGACCTCACGTCGGCGGTCAACCGTTCGAGGACAGCCGTCGCGAAGAGTCCAATACCGATGTCCTCGAATCGCCACTTGTCACCTCGTGTCGGTTGCCTTATACTTTCACCTCGAATTGCCGATATTCGAAAGAACGCGATCAACGACAGGAAGGCCGGCCATGAACGTACTCGATGCCATCCGGACGCGGCGGAGTGTCCGGTCCTACGCACCTGAAAAGCCGATTCCGCCGGAGGTGATGCAGCGGATGCTCCAGGCGCTGCGCCTGGCCCCATCGGCCTGCAATATCCAGCCGTGGCATTTTATCCTGGCTGCAAGCGACTCGCTTCGACAGGAGCTTGCCCAGGCCGCCAACGGCCAAACGTGGATGGCCGAGGCACCCGTGACAATCGTCGGCTGCGGGTTTCCGGATCAGGCGTACAAGCGCATGGGAGGCTATGGCAACAGTGTGGACGTGGACTTGGCCATCGCATTGGACCACTTGACGCTGGCGGCCGTTGCGGAGGGCCTGGGAACCTGCTGGATCGGCGCCTTCGATGAGGCGAAGGTCAAGGCGCTGCTAGGCGTGCCCCAGCAGGTCAAGGTGGTGGCCATGACACCGCTCGGCTATCCTTCATCGCCCGAATTGAATCACCCGGCTGCTCCGGAGGCCCGGAAAGGCGAAGACGCTATCTTCAACCTGGACCGCTACGGAAACCCGTTTTCGTGGCAGCCCGCGTGAGCCGGTTCGGACAGGTTCGCCTTTACCACGAACGTTTCCTGCCCAGCGCGCCCTGCGCCCGCAGTCCGACGGGCGGCTTACAAATTGCGCACGCGTTGCGCGAATGTTGCGACGTAAGGCGCTCCTACCGGTCGTCCTCCTCTTGCGAGAGCTTCACGTCGTGATGCCCGTCGTCGAGCATGGCCATCAGCCCGCTCGTCGCGGCGCCGGCATGGTAGGGCCGCAGCAGCGAGGGGACCGACTGGGCGCTGACGCACGAGCCAGCCCCTTGACTTGTGCGGTCCGCCGCGATATGTTTGAGTTTTTCGATTTACGATCCGATACGTAAAAACCGCCATGCAACGCATCGAAGTTTACGACACGACGCTCCGCGATGGGGCCCAGGCCGAGGGCGTCGACTTCGCTGTGCAGGACAAGCTCCTGCTCACGAAGCGGCTCGACGAACTCGGGTTCGATTACGTCGAGGGGGGGTATCCCGCGTCGAACGAGAAAGACGCAGAGTTCTTTCGCCGCCTGCATGATCTCGACCTGAAAGCGGTCCGCGTCTGCGCATTCGGCATGACGCGCCGCAAGGGAACCCGCGCGGAAGCCGACCCCGGACTGCGGGCCCTGCTCGATTCCGGCGCCCCGACGGTCACCCTCGTGGGGAAGGCGTCGGCGTTTCAAGTCGAAGAGGTGCTGCAGGCTTCGCGGGACGAAAACTTGGCCATGATCGCCGAGAGCGTGGCCATGCTGGTCAGGGCCGGACGCGAGGTGATCTTCGATGCCGAACACTTCTTCGACGGTTACAAAGCCGATGCCAAGTACGCACTCGAAGCCGCCCGCACCGCTGCCGACGCCGGCGCGCGGTTGGTCGTCCTGTGTGACACCAACGGCGGCAGTATGTCGGAAGAGATCGCGGCAAGCACGCGCGCCGCAGTCGAACGGCTTCCCGTCCCGGTCGGTATCCACGCGCATAACGATTGTGCGCTGGCCGTCGCCAACACCCTGGCCGGCGTCGATGCCGGCGCCATCCACGTGCAGGGCACCATCAACGGGTTCGGCGAGCGGTGCGGGAACGCCGACCTGATTTCGGTCATCGCCAATCTGGCCGTCAAGAAGGAAGGCTATGACGTGTTGTCGCCCGACGCGCTTCGGCACTTGACCGAACTCTCGCGTTTTGTGTACGAAACCGTCAACATCAATTTCGACATGCACCAACCGTTTGTGGGCAAGAGCGCGTTCGCGCACAAGGGAGGCATGCACGTGAGCGCGGTGGCGCGCAACACGACCAGTTACGAGCATATCGCACCTGAAGTGGTCGGAAATGAACGCAGGGTCCTGCTGAGCGAACTTTCCGGCCGTGCTAATATCAAGGCCCTCACGCGGCGCCTGCCGGCCGATACCGACAACGCCCTGATGGACCAGATTCTCCGGCGCGTCGTGGAACTCGAGGCGGAAGGGTATCAGTTCGAAGCGGCCGACGGCTCCTTCGACCTGCTGGTGCGCCGGTGCCAGGGAACGTTTCAGCCGCACTTCGAAACGCTTCACTACCACGTCAACGTCGATAACAAGTCGGGCGGCGACGTGACTGCAGAAGCGATTGTCAAGATTCGGACCGAGGGGCAAATCCGGTTCGAAGCCGCTGAGGGGCACGGCCCCGTCGACGCGCTCGACGCCGCGCTGCGGAAGGCGCTGAACGGACGGTTTCCAGTGTTGAACGAACTGCACCTGGTCGATTATAAGGTGCGCGTCATCAACTCGGAGGCCGCCACGGCTGCCGGGGTGCGCGTGGTGATCGAAAGTCAGGACCGCGACGAAGTGTGGGGCACCGTGGGCGTGAGCGAGAACATTATCGAGGCAAGCTGGATTGCCCTGCTCGATAGTTACGAATACAAACTGTACAAAAGTGAAGCCTGAACGCCGGCCCGGCAGACGCACCAGGTCGCACCGCGTTTGCGGGGCAAGCGCAGGAGGCCGCCCCTCAAGCACGTGTCCTTTCCAAGTTCTACGAGCAATTGTTATGGCAGAGCACGAGTTACCGAAACAATACGATCACAAATCCGCTCAAGAGCGTTGGTATCCGTTCTGGGAGGAGCAGGGTTTATTCCATGCCGAGCCCGACCCGTCGCGCAAGCCCTACTGCATTGTCATCCCACCACCGAACGTGACCGGGGCACTGCATCTTGGGCACGCCCTGAACAACACGCTCCAGGACATCCTCATCCGCCAGAAACGCATGCAGGGGTTCGCCACGCTCTGGATGCCCGGCACCGATCACGCGGGCATTGCCACCCAGGCCGTTGTGGAGCGACGGCTGCTGCAAGAGGAGGGCGTCAGCCGGCATGAATTGGGGCGCGAGGGGTTGGTCGAGCGAATCTGGCAATGGAAGAACGACTACGAGGCGCGGATCCTGGGCCAACTGAAGCAGATGGGATGTAGCTGCGATTGGCACCGCACCCGCTTCACACTCGACCCGGTGTGCGCCCGAGCGGTCCGCCACACGTTCTTCCGCATGTTCCGTGACGGGCTGATCTACCGCGGCAAGCGACTGGTGAACTGGGACACCATGCTGCGGACCGCAGTGAGCGACGACGAGGTGTTCCACGAGGCGGTTCCAGGCCATTTCTGGTACTTCCGTTATCCCGTTCTCAACCCGAAGCCCGATGAACCGAAACACGTGACCATCGCGACCACGCGCCCGGAAACCATGCTGGGCGATACAGCCGTGGCGGTTCACCCGGACCCCGCCGCCGCGCTGGAGAAGGCCGAGGCGGAGCTGGCCTCCCGGCTCCAGGCCGCGCCGGCGAGACAGCGGGCTGAGTTGCAGGCCGAGTTGGACGAGGTGCGCCGCCGCCGCGAAGAAATGCTGCCCGACCTGGAGAAGTTGCGCGACATGGCACTTGCCGGCCGCAAGGTGCTCCTGCCGCTGGTAAACCGCGAAATCCCGCTCGTAGCCGACGAGTGGGCCAAGCCCGCAATGGGCACCGGCTGCGTGAAGATCACGCCGGCCCACGACCCGAACGACTATGAAGTGGGCATGCGGCGGAACCTGCCGATGGTCAGTATTTTGAACCTGGATGGCACGCTGAGCGCCGAGGCGGGCCCGTATGCGGGCCAAACCGTCGTGAAGGCGCGGCGCGACGTCGTGGCCGACCTCGAGAAGCAGGGACTCATGCTCAAGGTCGAGGACCGCGAAATCGACTTGGCGCACAGTGACCGCTCGAAAACGCCCATCGAGCCGCTCCTGACCGACCAGTGGTTCCTGCAGATGGACCAGCTTGCGCAAACGGCCATGGACGCCGTTACCGACGGCCGCGTGCGCATCCTGCCTGAACGCTACGCCAAGGGCTACCTCGACTGGCTCAGTGAGAAGCGCGATTGGCCCATTAGCCGGCAGCTTTGGTGGGGCCACCAGATTCCGGTTTGGTATTGCGACACGGCTTCTGAGAGAGAACTGGCCATGGCATTCGCCGGCCGCGACGACGTGGTTTGGCATCGCGACGGGGAGTCGGGCCAGTGGCTCATCTGTGCGCTCGAAGAGGACCTGCCTGACGACGCCGTGCCCGGCCACGTGCTTCGGCGCGAGCAGGACGTGCTCGACACCTGGTTCAGCTCGGCCTTGTGGCCGCATTCCACCCTGGGCTGGCCGGACGCAACGCCGGAACTCGAATACTTTTATCCCGGCAACGTACTCATCACCAGCCGCGACATCATCACCCTCTGGGTCGCCCGCATGGTGCTCACCGGCCTGTACAACGTCGGGCGCATTCCGTTCCATGAGGTGTACATCCACCCGAAGATTCTCGACGGCTATGGTGAGGGCATGTCGAAATCGAAGGGCAACGGGGTCGATCCGATTGACGTCATGGAGAAGTTCGGCGCCGACTCGCTGCGTTTCGGCCTGGCATACCTGACCACGGAAACGCAAGATATTCGCATGCCGGTCGAGTTCGAATGCCCGCACTGCCGGAAGCTCATGGAACAGACTCGCGAGAACCGCGTGATGCCGCGGGTGCGCTGCCCGTCGTGCAAGGGCGAGTTCGCCACGCAATGGGCCGAGAAGCCGGCCGACCGCGCGCTGCCGCGCGGCGCCGTGGTGAGCGACCGGTTCGAGCTGGCCCGCAATTTCTGCAACAAACTGTGGAACGCTTCCCGCTTCGCCCTGATGAACCTTGCAGACTACACACCCGGCGGGGTAACCGAGTCGGAGTTGACCGTCGAAGACCGCTGGGTGCTCAGCCGGTTGTCCACCATCACGCGGCAGGTAACCGACTTACTGGCCGGCTACAAATTCGCCGACGCCGCCCGCACGCTGTATGACTTTGCCTGGGACGAGTTTTGCAGCTTCTTTCTGGAGATGGCGAAGTCTCGACTGGGCGACGGCGACGCCCGAGCTACGGCGCAGCGCGTACTCGCCCACACCCTCGACACTCTCCTGCGCCTGCTGCACCCGATGATCCCGTTTTTGACCGAGGACGTATGGCAGCGGTTGGGCGCTGCCTGCCCCGAGCGCGGTTTAGCGGCCCCGGAGCCGGTGGCTTCAAGCGTGATCGCCGCTCCGTGGCCGGAGGCCGAGCGTGCCCAAATCGACCCGCGAATCGAGGCCCAATTCTCGCGGTTTCAAGACGTGCTGCGCGCCGTTCGCGATATCCGGTCCCGGCAAAACGTACCTCCCAAAAAGACGGTC
>SKZG01000345.1 GCA_007127495.1 Planctomycetales bacterium | reverse complement strand
CAGCCAGCAGTTGGCGGGTTTTGTGGAGCGTGTGGCGGGCTGACCGCCAATCCTTTTGGGCGAGCCAACCAAGCCGCCGGTCCTGAGACCGGCGGCTTTTTTTGTATCCGTTCGTCCATTTCTCGGTCCAAGCCACACCGCCGGTCGTGCGCCGATTTCGGACGGTCCCCTGGCAATGGAAGAGCCTTCGTATCCCGACTATCACTGTAACTGCACACATCACACAGGATTGCATCCATGAGTCGATCGTCCCATTCAGAAAGTGTTGAGGCGGGCGTCCTCCGCACTCTGCATCGTATCCACCGACAGTTGGCCGACCTCCGCGAGCGCCGCGCGCGCGGCCCACGCCAACGCCGCAATGCCGACGCCCATGTTGCTCACCAGGATCAGCTTCTCGCCACGGTCCAAAATGAGGAGCAGGCGATGCGCATGGCCGCTGATAAGAAGCAGCTTGACCTGAAGACCGCCGAGGCGAAGATCAAGGACCTCCAAACGAAGCTGAACACCGCCTCAAGCAACAAGGAATACCAGGCCCTGAGAGAGCAGATCGCAGCCACCGAAATGGCCACGAGTGTGTTGGCCGACGAGATCCTTGAGGCATTTGAGAAGATTGACGCAATCCAGCCGAAAATCGCCGAGGCAGCCTCCGTCCTTGAGAAGGCCCGGCAAAAGGCCGAGCAGACACATAGCGAAGTCGCGCGAGAAATGCCGATTGTGGAATCGGAAATCGCCCGCCTCGAAGGCGAGCTAAGACAAACCGAAGTTGCCTTGCCGGCTGAAGTCAAGGAACTGTACCAACGCGTCGTGCGCCAGCGCGGCGAGGATGCGTTGGCCGCCGTTGAAGGTCAGATTTGCCTGGGATGCTACACCGGGGTGCCGTTGAACGTGTGCAACCATATCATGCTCGGTTACCCTGTCTTCTGTAAGACGTGTGGCAGATTGCTTTACATACCCGAGCAAGAGTGACGCCGCAATGCAAATGGCGCGCGATGAACCCTTCACAACCGATCCATACTTCCCGAGATTTCCAAGGGAAAGATGTCCTGTACTGCGCATGGGCGACAACGGAACGGGGAGAGTAGAACTGCTATAGTCCCGTTTCAGCGTGCTTCCGTGGTGCCGCGTAGTCTTTCGGCGGAATGGCGCGCCGGCGGAGCGTCGTGGTCGGAAAGCGGCAGATGCCGCAGGAGCCATTCGGCGCGCGGTGTGGCGGGCACTTCAGGCGATCGGTCGGGTACCAGGGTACGCACCAGGGCAGCGACCGGCACCGGCTGAACGATCGGCTCGGCCACAAGCCACGACTTCATGCCGGCCAGAAGGGTGCCCGGGCCGGCCGAGTCGCATCGCCCCGCAACGTGCAGTCCGCCGGCATGAATCCGCCAGTCGGCGGCAAGCTGCCGATAGGGAAGCGGATCGTCGTACCCGGTCGGCGGCGCGCTTTGAATCAGGTGCATCTCTTTGACCGCGGCGTCCAGCAGCCGGCGGCCGACGGCGCCTGGGCCCACAACGACGCTGCCCCAGGCCTCCTCGATCCGGCTCCCGTCAAAGCGAACCTGTTCAATGGCGACCTGGGCCTGTCCGGTGAGCTGCTGAGCGAACTGTTCCCGAACCATTCTGCCGAGGTCGACGTCCGTAAACTGGCCGGTAAACTCGCCTCGCCATCCGTGCGGCCCCCAGTCGGCCCGCAGGTAGCCGCGAAACCGGCTGTTCGGACCGAGCGGCCGGAAGGCCGGCAACCCAACGCCCACCAATCGGCACGGTAGATGGGTGGCTCCCGTGTAGAGTTTCAACTCCAGGCCGGCCGGCGAGGTGAGCCGATTCCGGTATAGTTCGATATGTGCCGGCTCTGCTTCCGTGTCGTCAGCGAGTTGGAATCGAACCTGTGTCTTAACGCCGCCCGGATGCGATCGGGCGCCGCCGGACAGCTTGGCGAGGTGAACGCTTGCGTCGCCATCCTCGAAGACGAGTTCCTCGGCAGTCCAATGGAGGTCGATTGCCTCGGTCGTCATGCGTCCTTGCATGGCTCGGGAAAGGATTTGGTACAATGCCTCCGCCCCCGCCGCGTCGGCATGGAGCCGGCCGGCGTGGAGCGTTAAAGTGGCCGGCGCACTCGCCCGCCGGGGCGTGTAGCCGGTTCTAAGCCGGTCGCAATAAAAAAGACGCTGGCCGGATTCGGGGTCGTAAAGCGAAAACGCTTCATAGCGCCACACGCCGGGTTTCGTGTTGTGCGCGCGGCCTGCCCGGACTCGCAACGCCAAAATGCCCTCCAGCCGCCGAAGCTCGGTATTCGTGTGCCAGGGCATTTGCCGGCTCAGGCCCCAAAGCAGAATCAGCAGCGTTGGCAAGACGCAGAGCGCGCCGAATGTGACCAGAACGATTCTTCTGCGGATTCGGTCGTGAAGTGGAAACATCCCTGCTATTCCGTTTCTGCTTGTCCGTTTTCCGGTGTAGGCCGATTCAATGTAGTCGGCACGTGCCGTTGTGTCGTCCCCGTGAAAGGCCGTTTGCGTCTGGGCAAGGACTGGCAAATCAACAACGGTCTTCTTTCTCTTCCCATAGCGTGCGCTGAGAAATAACCTGGACACATTGTAGTAGGCACACGCCGTGTGCCGTGAT
>SKZG01000267.1 GCA_007127495.1 Planctomycetales bacterium | reverse complement strand
GCGACACCGCAAACGAGGCCGAAAGCTCGGCCGGAATCCGAGTCACCAGCGGGCGTTGCTCCGCAACCTGGCCAGCGCGCTGATCCTGACCGAGCGCGACGCCGAGGGCGAGCCCAACGCGCCGAAGGTCAAGGGCCGTATTATTACCACGCTGCCGAAGGCCAAAGAGGTGCGCCCCCTGGTCGAAAAGTGTATTACCATCGCCTGCCGGGCCATCCCCCATCAGGAAGCTGCCGAACAGCTCGAACCCGACGCGGAGCGGCACAGCGAGCAGTGGCGGGCATGGCGTCACAGCGAGCAATGGCAGGAGTGGAACCGGACCATGGCGCCCGCCGTGGCCGCACGCCGACGCTTGATCCGGCTCTTGGGCGATAAGGAGGCGGTGGCCGTCCTCTTCGAGGAAGTGGCGCCCCGTTTCACCGAACGCAACGGCGGTTATACCCGTATCCTCCGGTTGGCCAAGCCCCGGCTGGGCGACGCCGGTACGCGCGCCATCCTCGAATTGGTCGGTCAGCACGACCGCGAGCCCCGCAAGGCAACCCGCCCGACCTTCGAGCCCGACGTAGAAGTACAAGATGCCGGCTCTTAGGGCCGAACCGGGCGTTTCCGCTTCCAGGTGCGGGCCGCCGTCATGGGAGAGGGCACGCGCCGTGTGCCGTGCCGAAGACAAAGGCCGGCTGCTTCGGGAAACGGAAACGCCCGACTTCCGCCACGGAGGGTTCGATGCAGCGTCCGATGACTCTGATTCGGTTGGTCGACCGGCAGCGCGAGCCGGACGGCCTCGACTTCACATGCCACATGCGATGCCTTTGTGACGACATGGTGGCGCGCACCGAAGCGCTCGCCCACGTCGACATGCAGCGGGTAGCCGTCGGCTTTGCCCAGGCGCGGAAAAACACCGCCCACGGCCTGTTCGCGTCGCTCACGCCGCTACGGTTTGCGGGCGGGGAAGTGCATTGTGTGCGCCGGGGCCGGAAGTGGGGCGTGCAGCGTCTTTATGCGTCCGATGGCCGCGAGATGCTTTACGTGCTCACCTTCTATCTTCCCCGGTTCCTCAATTTGCCGTTCCAGGAGAAGCTGGCCACCGTCATGCATGAACTGTGGCATATCGGCCCGCATTTCGACGGCGACCTGCGGCGATTCGACGGACGCTGTTTCGCACATGGCGGATCCCGCAAACAGTTCGAAGCCCACGTCGATGTCCTGCTCGAACAGTGGTTGCGGCAATCGCCGCCGGCGGCGCTGACCGAATTCCTGCGATACAAATTTTCCGAATTGGTCCGGCGCCATGGCCGGGTCATCGGCCACAAGATTCGCCCCCCCAAGCTCGTTCCCGTGGAGTGAACGGGAGTCAACCGAAAACAGAAAAGCCAATTTCCTGAAGTCTCGCCGGCGGATGGTGGCCCTTGACGCGGGATTCGGGTATAATAGCATAGATGGTTGAGAACCCGCCAGAGTTCTGAGCCCGCCCAGAACACTCCGCAAGATTTTCTTTCAAACATCGCGCACCGCGAAGGAGGATTGCCCTGAGACACCGCACTTTCCAGATCAGCATTCTTGCCGTGGTGCTGATGGTGGCCCTGCGTTTGAGTATCGGCGTTCACTTCCTCTATGAGGGGGTTTGGAAGATTGGGAACCCCGATTTTTCGGCCGAGGGGTTCCTGGCCAGCGCGAAGGGGCCCGTCGCACCGCTGTTTTATGCCATGCTCCCCGACATCGACGGCCGCAGCCGCTTGAAGATCGAGGCCATGCCCGTGGCCGAGCCGTTGCGCGACGCCTGGCGCCGGCACCGCGACGAGAACGAAACACGCATCGCACGCGAGCTAACCCGAGACGAAACCGAAGAAAACGCGCAACGGCTGGACGCTTTCCGCGCCGGCAGCTTCAGGCTGCTGTGGGAATCGGAAGATCAACTCGATGCATTCTTCAGGAGAGAGCGGGAGGCGATGGCCGCCTTGCTCGGCGACGAGGCGGAAGTGGAGGACCCCGAAACGGCGCGCGAAAAGCTGACGGATTGGGTGACGAAGCTGGGCGAACTCGAAGCCGAGTTCGAATCCGAAATGGCCGATCTGAAAATCGCGGCCGTCGGCGGCGGACCGCCGCCTTACAACCGGGTCGTACCGGCGGCCGAGAAGTTCGACGCCGACGCGGCACTGGCCGCCGGTCGGGTGACCGGATCCGGTGACCGTGTGGTGCTGGCCGTGGAGGATCGCGTAACGGGCGTTCAGCAATACGTCGACCGTTGGAAGGACCTCCAGCGCGCCGTGGTGCGCAAGTACGCGCCCACCGACGAACAAAAACTCGAATTGGAACAGCTCGTGCGCCGTTACGAGCAGTCGGCCGAGGAGTTCGTGGCCGACTCCCAGCCCGACATCGACGCCTATTTCGGCTCGCTCGCCCGGTGGGAAGCGCGGAAGTACGGGCCGAACAACGGCGCCCGCCACCAACGGCAGCGGCTCTGGGACGAAATGTTCCAGCTTCGGGCCGAGGCCCGCGGGTGGCTCGGCGAGTTGAACACCATGGAAGAGGGCCTTCAGAATGCGATGTGGGACGTGCTCGATGACGAGCAGAAGCAGCGCGGCTATTTGCCCATCGCGTGGACGATCTCGGACCTGCTCGACTTCTCGGTCACGTGGGGCCTGACGGCGATTGGCGTGTGCCTGATCCTGGGGCTGTTTACCCGGCCGGCGGCCATCGGCGGCGCCGTGTTCCTCGTGTTCGTACTGCTCACCCAGCCGCCGTGGCCGACCATCTACCCGCCCGCTCCGGAAGTGGTGGGCCACGCCTTGGTGGTCGACAAGAACTTCGTGGAGATGGTGGCCCTGCTCGTCCTGGCCTCGACGGCCGTGGGGCGTTGGGGTGGGCTCGATTACTTCGTTGAAAACTATGTGCTGCGCCTCTACGAGCGATTCGCGAAAAAGGACCAAACGGACGACAAGCACATCGAACAGGCCAACGCCTGATCCTCCCCGGTTGCTCGTAACCAGCACCTAACACCTAGCACCTAACACCTCGCCCCTAGCCCCTAGCAAACGCTATGATGGAATTAACCCCTGAACAACGTGAAGCGGGAAAGCGCGACTTTGTCGACGCGATCAACGGCACGATCCACGGCCCGGCCGGTACGGTGAACCGGCGCGATTTCCTCAAGGAAAGCGCGTTGGCCGGCGGTGTGGCCGCCGGCGGGTTGGGCGCGTTCTACTTCGGCTACGGGGCCTCGGTGGCCAACCCGGTGCGGGTGGGCGTCATCGGCACCGGCGACGAAGGAAACGTGCTCATCGGCGCGATCAATCCCGACTACATGGAGGTGAAGTCGATCGCCGACATCCGGCCGTACAGCATCCACCGCGCGTTCCACGGCGACGTGTACAGCGAGGCCGCGCTCGAGGCCCGCCCCGGGCTGCTTTCGACGTTCGGCTGGCGCACCGAGGACGAAGCCCGAAAGCATGTCAAGGTGTACGGCCCCTGGCAGGACCTCATTCGCAACGCCCGGCGCGACGGCCTCGAAGCGGTCATCGTCGCGCTGCCCCTGCACCTGCACGCCGAGGCGTCGATTTGCGCGATGCGGGCCGGCCTGCACGTGCTCTGTGAAAAGCTCATGGGCCACAGCGTTCACGAGTGCAAGGAGATGGCTCGCGTGGCCAAGGAAACCCGCAAATACCTCGCCACGGGCCACCAGCGGCACTACAACATCCTGTACGACAACGCGGTCGACCAGATCAGGCGGGGCCTATTGGGCGACTTGCACTACATTCGCGCGCAGTGGCACCGGGGCAACCTACCGGGCATGGATAGCTGGCAGCAGCCCCTACCGCCGGAGGTCAAACCCGACGCCCCCGACGCGAAGCAACTGGCCAACCAGCTTCGAAGCTGGCGCGCCCGCCTCGACGCCGCCCGCGGACGCGAAATCGACGAGTGGCGCCGCCGCGTGGCGCAACTCGAAGCCCAACTGGCTGACGCCGTTCTGCACGAGAAGGACGACGACGGCAAGCGCCTCGCCGAAAAGTACGGCTACCGGGCCGAGCGGTTCGAGTTCCCGGGCGGGCAAGTGTATGAGCGGCCGGCCATTGAGGAACTCATCCGCTGGCGGCTGTGGGAGCGGACCGGCGGCGGACTCATGGCCGAACTGGGAAGCCACCAACTCGACGCAGCCGCCATCTTCATGGCCGCCACGCACGGCGGCAAGAAGCAAATGCCGCTGAACGTCGTGGCGGCCGGGAATCGGCCCGTCTTCGGCCCCGACCGCGAGGCCGATTGCCACGTCTATTGCATTATCGAATTCCCCGCGCCCGGCTACGACCCGAACGATAAGGTGGGCCGGCGCAAGAAGGTCGGCATGCAGTACGCATCGATCAACGGGAACGGCTTCGAGGGCTATGGCGAAATCGCGTTCGGCACCGACGGCACCCTCATCCTCGAGCGAGAGCAGGAGGCCGTCCTGCTACAAACGGGCGCCCGGGCAAGCCGGATGACCGTCCAGGCCGCGCCGACGCTCGACACCCAGGCCTCGCCCGGAATGCAGCAGGAGGCCGAGGCGGCGGGACCGGCCATGCAGGTCAGCCGAGGCTATAAGGAGCAGGGCGAGCACTGGGCTTGGTGCATCCGCAACCCCTCGCCGGAGAACCAGCCCCGCTGCCATCCCGAGGTCGCCCTTGGCGACGCCGTCATCACCCTGACGACCAACATTGCAATGCAGCAAGACAAGCGGATCGGGTTCCAGCCCGAATGGTTCGATCCGGAACACGACGCCACGCCTGAAGGTGTGAAGCCCGATACAACGCGCGATATTTACAAGCTGTAACCTTGGAGTGTGGGTAGGATGGGCTTTTTAGCCCGTCGAAACCGCGTCGGACACAAATGTCCATCCTGCAAATCCGATCATGTTATACTCGCCGCGGCTTAAAACTGCGCATTTCCGTAGGATGGGCTTCGAGCCCGTCCAAGCGAAGACGGACAAGAATGTCCATCCTACAAAAGCGCAGAATCGGCACGCGGCAAGTATATTGCGTCACGGCGCCTTAGTAGAGCATTTTTTCGGAGAGAGACTACCATGCATCTGAAGCCCGAGGACTTGGCCGTTGGCAGGGAGAACTTCTTCGCCGCGATTGGCAGCGATGCGCGGGGCCCCGGCGGCTCCGCCAGCCAGCGTGAGTTCCTCCTGGCCCGCATCGAGGACGGCCTAGCGGTGGGTGGCCTGCCCGGCCACGCCTATTTCGGCTACGAGCCCACCCTTGCCGAGCCGTTGCGCGTGGGAGTGATCGGCACGGGCGACCAGGGCAGCGTGCTGATGGGCGCGATCAACCCGGCGTTCGTCCAGGTAAAGGCCATCGCCGATATCCGCCCCTACAACCAGCACCGCGCCTTCCACGGCGACGTGTACAGCGAGGCAGCCTTGGAGGTGCGCCCCGGGCTGATGAAGGTGTACGGCTGGGCCACCGAGGAGGAAGCCCGCGAAAACGTCAAGGTGTACGGCCCGTACGAGGATCTGCTCGCCAATGCCGAAGAGGACGACCTCGAAGCGGTCATCATCGCGCTGCCGCTGCACCTGCACGCCGCCGCCACGGTCGCCGCCATGAAGGCCGGCCTGCACGTGCTCACCGAAAAGCTCATGGGCCACAGCGTGCGCGAGTGCAAGGAAATGGCCCGCGCCGCCGCGCAGTTCGGCAAGCACCTGGCCACCGGCCACCAGCGGCACTACAACATCCTGTACGCCAACGCGGTCGACCTGATTCGCCGGGGCACCCTCGGCGACCTGCACTACATTCGGGCCCAGTGGCACCGGGGCAACCTGCCGGGCAACGATAGCTGGCGCATGCCCATGCCGCGCGCGGCGAAGCCCGACGACGATATGGCCGGACGGCTGGAAAGCGAGCTGGCAAGCTGGCAGCGTCGATTGGAAGCCGCCGAACGCAGCAACAACAAGACCGAAATCGAGCGATGGGCCCGAATGGTCGCCCAGAAGAAGGCCCAGGTTGCCGACGAGGCCATCGCCGAAGCGGCCTCCAAGTACGGGTACATCGACCACTCGATCCGCGACGCCGACGGCAACGTCCTCTACCACTGCCCCGCCGTGGAAGAACTGATCCGCTGGCGGCTGTGGGACCGCACCGGCGGCGGGCTCATGGCCGAGTTGGGCAGCCACCAGCTCGACGCCGCGAGTATCTTCGTCGCCGCGGCCCATGCCGGCGAAAAGCAATACCCGCTAAGCGTCGGCGCGGCCAGCAACCGCCCGCTGTTCCCGCCCGACCGCGACGTCGACTGCCACGTCTACTGCCTGTTCGAGTACCCCGCGCCCGGCTACGATGCCGACGATCCGGTCGCCAAGGCGAACCGGGTAGGCGTGCAATACGCCTCGATCAACGGGAACGGGTACGGCGGCTACGGCGAAACCGTGCTGGGCACCGAGGGCACGCTGCAGCTTCTCACGGAAATGGAAGCTTTGCTATGGCGCACTGCGGCCACCAGCGCCAAGACGAGGGTGGTGTTCGGCCGGGCGAAGGGCGGGCCGGTTTTGCAGGCCTACGACGATGGCGACTGGGAATCGGCCGCCGTCGGCCGGATGGCCACCAAGCACGCCGACCGCGGCTACCGGGCGCAGATCGAGCACTGGGCGTGGTGCGTCCGGCAGAACCCCGACGCCTCCGACCCCGAGGTCCAGCCGCGGTGCAATCCGAAGGTGGCCCTCGGCGACGCCGTCATCGCCCTGACGACCAACAAAGCGGCCGAGGAGGGAATGCGGGTCGACTTCAAACCGGAGTGGTTTGACCCCGACCACGACGCCCTGCCCGAAAACGAGCTGCTCGGCGAAGACCTCAAGCCCGACCTCTCCCGCTACGCGTGACGGGCCTAAGGGCGGGCTCGCCGAATGCCTCTCATGCTAAGGCTCAGACTGTTTGAGACGCCGATTTTGCAACGCAGTGCGGAGGGCGCCACTGGCACACTGCACCTTGCTGATGAAACCTCCGGAAATTACAACATCGAAGTAGCCGAGGCGGGACTCGAACCCGCACGGGGTAACCCCCAGGGGATTTTAAGTCCCCAGCGTCTGCCATTCCGCCACTCGGCCTTTATGATTCCGGCAGGTCTACCATCTTACAAGGCTCTTCCGTTGCTCGGTGCAGACGGCCTTTCCCGGAGCCGGCACAACGGCGTGTGCCTACTACATTAGGGCGCGCTCAGAAATAACTTGGCCAGTTGCAGTGTAGTAGGCATACGCCGTGTGCCGTAATTCGCGAACGGCACAACGGCGTGTGCCTACTACATTAAAGCGGCCTGCACCTGGAAACGGAAGAGCCTCTTACAATCGTCGGCTCGCTTCTTTTTCCTCGTTGCGTTTGCCATTGCCCAGGGCGAGGATGCGGTTGATGGCGTTCAGGAAGGCCAGGGCGCTGGCTTCGAGGCTATCAGTCGAAACACCGCGGCCACGATACAGGCGGCCATCGTACTCAACCTGCACGGCCACTTCGCCCTGGGCGTCCTGTCCGACGGTCACACTGTGGACGCCGAAGTCCTTGCAATCGACCGTCACACCAGTGAGTTCCTCCAGCGCCAGCAGCACGGCGTCGACGGGGCCGTCGCCGCATTGACGCGTGGTGGTTACTTCGCGGTCGCCTTCGCGCAGCGTGAGGGAGATTTCGGGCGTACGCCCGGTGCCGCTTCGCACGTCGTACGAAACGAGCGACCACCGCTCCTCAAACGTGTGCATCTGCTGCTCGACCAACACGGCAATATCCTCGTCGTACACCTCCTTCTTCTTGTCAGCCAGGTCTTTGAAGTCGTTGAACACGCGCTGGATCTGTTCATTGTTCAGGCTGTAGCCTAGTGCCTGGATGCGGTCGGCCAGGGCGGCTCGGCCGCTGTGCTTGCCCAGCACCAGTTCGCTGCGAGTAAAGCCGACGTCCTCGGGTCGCATGATTTCGTAGGTGGTGGGGTTTTTGAGCATGCCATCTTGGTGGATGCCGGCCTCGTGGGCAAAGGCGTTCTGCCCCACAATGGCCTTGTTCCGCTGGACGTGAATGCCTGTAATGCCCGCCACCAGGCGGCTGGTCGGCACGAGGCGGCGGGTATTGATCCGGGTATGTGCGTGGTAATAATCGCTTCGGGTGCGCAGGGCCATGACGATTTCTTCGAGCGAGCAGTTGCCCGCCCGCTCGCCAATCCCGTTGATCGTACATTCGACCTGCCCAGCCCCCGCTTCGACGGCTACCAGGCTATTGGCCACGGCCATTCCCAGGTCGTTGTGGCAATGAACGCTGATCACGGCCTTGTCGATGTTCGGCACACGGTTGCGCAGGATGCGGATGACGTTGTTCATCTGGGCGGGCGTGGCATAGCCGACCGTATCGGGAATGTTCACCGTGGTGGCTCCGGCGGCGATCGCCTGCTCCACCACCTGGCACAGGAAGTCGGTTTCGGTACGGACGGCGTCTTCCGGCGAGAACTCGACGTTGGGGCAGTAGCCGACGGCCCGCTTCACGCCGGCGACAGCCCGCTTTACGATGTCGTCCTTGCTCATCTTCAGCTTGTGCTCGCGGTGGATGGCACTGGTCGCCAGGAACACGTGGATGCGGGGCTGCTCGGCATGGCTCACGGCCTCCCAGGCGCGGTCGATATCGGCATCGCGGCACCGGGCCAGCCCGCATATAGCGGCCCCGCGCACCTCTTTGGCAATCGCGCTGACGGCGTCGAAGTCGCCGGACGAGGAAATGGGGAACCCGGCCTCGATGACGTCGACGCCCAGCTCGACCAGCGCGTGGGCGATTTCCATTTTCTCGGCCAGGTTCATACTGGCGCCGGGCGATTGTTCACCGTCGCGCAGCGTGGTATCGAAGATCGTGATCGGACGGCTTGCGGAGTCGGATGGCGTGGGCATGGCTTCGCTCTCGTAAAGTCCTTTACCAAAAAAAACCCCAGGACCTTCGGGCCCTGGGGTTCTGGTTCGCTTGGTCGGTTAAGTAAACGTAATCGACGAACCCCAGGCCGTTCAGGCCGGACCAAGTAATAACAAGGCTAAAAGGTTCGCGAAGGTCATACCTCTAATATACCCGTTCAATTTCCGGGAGTCAATCCCCAGAGAGCGCACCCGAGGAAGCGGGGGTGGTCGCTTTGTCGTCGGCGGCGGGTGCCGACTGCTCGTCGGTTCGCTTCGTGTATCCTAATCCGCGAAGCACCTCAAGCACCTCACTGCACGTCGGGAACATCCTGCCACTGGTCCGCTTGTAGTCGTCCAAGGCATTCATGAACTCGACTTCCTCCACGGTATAATCCCTCTCGCAGGTGGTTGGGTCGATTTGCCTACGGCGGTTGACTTTCTTACGTCGCTCGACCGAGCGACGTTCCACGGCAACCGGCTCAGCCTTTTGACGCCTATCGGCACGACTTCGCCGGTCGTTCCCACGACGCTGGTCAATCGTAGCCGTTTTCTTGGGGCTATCGGGCTTCTCGGCCGTATTTGTAGCGGCTTTGGGCTGTCGGGACGTCTTCCTCGATGCACCTTTCAACGTCTTCGTTTCGGAACGAGCGGTCTTTTGGGGCTTGTTTGTTCTGGTGGTCGCCTTTTTTGCTGTCGCCACGTTAAGGCTCCTTTTTTTCCGAGGATCGGCAAGCGGTGTGTTAATGTAGAAAAGATACACCACCGTTGCCGAATAGCAACGAAAAAACCATTCAGGAAACGCGATTCGTGTGGCGAATTTGGTGAGCCTGTGAGGGTCGTGCGTGCTACGCGGGATTCACCGGCCAATTGCGGGCGGCGATGGATCCGTGCCCCTGGCGCGTCCGCTCTTCTTTCCGGAAGCTCCGGGGCTGCGTTCGAACCATTTCTGCACGGTGCCGCGCGCGGCCAAGAGCCGGCGGAGTTCCTGCTTCGCGCCAGTCAGGCTGCGGCGGACCTGGCGGCGCATTTCCTCGCAGCGGCGCTTGCAGCGGGTGTGCTGCTGCAAATCGTCCAGCAGCTCGCCAACCCGAGCCGCCAGCTCGGGGCTGCGGCCGAGGTAGATCGACGCCGGTCGGGGCGCGGCCCCGGTGCCGACGGCGCGCCGCCCGCTGCGCTGCCGGCAACGCACGCGAAAATAGGGGCCGAGCCGGTGCCCGCGATACGTTCGCCAAGTGGCCTCCACGGACCCGTTCGCGACGAAAAATGCCGCATGGGCAAGGATTCGCGCGCGGACCT
>SKZG01000042.1 GCA_007127495.1 Planctomycetales bacterium | reverse complement strand
CTCGGCATCTGCACCACGACGGCCCCGAGGCGGCCTTTATGACGCCCCTTGCCCGGCAGATGCTCGACCACTTGGCCCTCGGCATCCTGGAACTGCTTTACCTTCAGCAGCGTCGAGGACCGTCCCACTTCGTACCGCGAACCCGGCTGGCGGAGCATCAGGCCCTCACCGCCGATCGATTCGACGCGGGCCAATTCCACTTGAAGTTCGGTCTGGCCACCACAGCGGGCCTGGTACAGGTTCAGGGCGTACGGCAGCCGCCCCGTGTGGAACAAGTCGGTCAGGAACGCCTTACGTTCCTCGAACGGGCCGTCGATGCCCGGTGCGTCGAACACCACATAGCGTACTTGCCGCCAATGATCGCTCCGGTCCTGCCGGCGAACGATGCTGACCGTGCGTTGGAACGCCCGGCGGCCGACCCACAGTTCGCCGTCCAGCGGCTTGTTGGGCAGGCCCTTCGTGAACCAGTCGGGGGCATGGAAAAGGTTGCCTTGGCGGGAAAGGAACTGCCGGCCGTCCCACCAGGCACGCACGCCGTCAAGTTTTTCGCTCATCCACCAGTCGGTCAGGTCGAAGTCGTTCTTCCAGACCTGGGCGAGCAGGACGCCGGGGACGTTCGGTTTGGCCGTGGTCAAGGGTTTCAGCGGTGCCATGGCCCCAAGCCGCTCCTGCTCCGCCTGTTCGCCGCGGAACCGCCTCAGGTGTTTGCAGGTTCGGCGTTCGATCGGCAGCGACTGGTTCCGCCAGGCCGGGCACGTGCAGGAGTAGACGCCGCCGACGTTTTTGAGAATGTACGGAGTGCGGGCCGAACCCTGTACCTGGGCCGACTCGCCGTCTTTCAGATCGCGCATAAGGGGTTCCTTATTCTTTGGGAATTGGGACAGGCAACAGCCTTCAGGCGGTTGCATCGAGAGAGCAACGATCCACGTGATCGTCGAAGAGAAGGGAACGGGCCAAGAAGGCCCGCCCCAAGAGGCATGCAGCGAGTCGAGGCAGGCTTACGGCCCTATTGCGGTTCCGGGATCAGGCAGTCGATACCGTAGCAGTCAGCCGCCTGGTCCGCAATCGCGTCGGTCAGGCCGAGCAGTCCTTCGAGGAGTTCTTGCTCTTCGGGGCCGAGGGTAACGGATTTGCTCTGCCCGGCCGCATGATGGAGCCGCAGCAGCAATTCCCTTTGGTCGCGAAACAGCGGGCCATCCAATTCGAGGGTATAGCACTTCGGCACCGGGCAGGCAATCGAGAACTCGCCGATTTGCGGGTTGCCGTATTCGTCGAGGATGTCGGGCGTCGAAAGGGCGGTTTCCATCAGCCGGTCGAGCCCGGAAGCCAGGCTCTCGTCGTCCGTGATCTCCGGATCGTATTCGACGTCGATTGTCAGGGTGGTTTTCACGTTAAGCACCTTTCTTTTCGGTATTCGACGCGCCCGGCGTGTGCTCCAGCGTGAAGCCCACGACCATAACGTTGTCCAGCAGGTCGGCGTCCATGGCGGCTTCCTGGGCATCGTCGTAGACGCGGGTCGAGGCCAGGTCGCCGGAGTCGAAGTCATACAGTACGAATCGGCGCTCGGTTGTTGGCTCTCTATCCGGCTGCTTGGCCCGCTCGAAAGCCTCGCGGGCCTTTTCAAGGAAATCGCCATCTGAAAAGTATTCTACCGCGTCGGCCGTGACAAACACAGCCCCGCCGCCGAACTCGCCCACCCGGGGCTTGCTGCACGTGACGCCGTAGCTGAGGGTCCAGCATTCCTCCGGACGGAACCGTTTGAGGAACTTCCGCACCAGGTGGGCGACCAGCTCGGGATAGCCCCATTCGTCCGTGTAGAACCACAGGTGCCGGCCCCAGCCTGTACCGGGGCACTCGGCACCATCGTCGAACGCGCAGCAGAACCCGAATTCGTCGCCGTAGTCCGGCCTCGGGTCCAGGTCCGCCCAAGCGCGGATACCGAACCAATCGGCATCGGCACTATTGAGTTCCTCGGGCAACTCCTCCTCCGTGTACTGCCGATCGTCGAAGACATGAACTGTTTGAAGCTGCTCCTGCAGCCACGCCTCTTCTTCGGGGGTCAGCTTTGGCAGAACCTCCGAAAACTCCAGGTAGTTATTGGCCATGGGTTACCTCATGGGTGGGTGGTGTACGGGTCATCCGCAAGCAAACTCAGACTTGTCTGAAAACCGCGCCGGGCCGTCAGACGCGGCGCTTCTGTCTCGTATAATCCAGGCCCAGGACCGCATCGCGAAGGTCGGTGGCCGGGAACAGCCGGGCTCGCACCCGATACCCGTCCGCGCGGTGAAGGCGAATGGCATCGGCCACGACGTCCCGGCGGTCCGGCGGCAACTTTCGATGCTGGCGGGCGACCTGCAGGAGCCGAACGGTGGCGGGCCGGAGTTTCACGGCGCTATCTCCTCCCTCCCGACCGCTTGGGCTACCCGCAGCTTCGCCCGGACCACCCGCGGATCGTCTTGGAGATCGGCCAGCATCGGCAGCAACTCCAGCAGGCTGCGCAACAGGCCCGGCGAGGCAGCAATCAGCAGCGCGTTGCCGTCGAGGTACTCCGGGCACAACTGCCCCAGGGCAGTACGGGCGGCCGTGTAATCGACGGTGCAAATATGGCAGTCGTCGGCGATCACCTTCGTG
>SKZG01000550.1 GCA_007127495.1 Planctomycetales bacterium | reverse complement strand
GGACTATGTGCGCGGCGGCGGTTCGCTGCTGCTGGCCGCTGAGCCGCGAATCGTGCAGCGCGGTTCCGTGAGCAGCTTCGACGCGGTGCTGGAGCCGACGGCCATCCGCGTGTCCGACGACACGACAATCGGGCATCAGCCGAACTGGCAGGACGGTTTCGAGGCCCTTTCCCATCCGGCCGTCGCCGGCCTGGCCAAAACGCCCGGCGCGCTGGGCGTCCGCTATGGTTCCTCGCTGGCTGTCCGTTGGCCTGCAAATCCCGTACTGGTGGGCAAATACGGTTATGGGTCTCCCGGCAGCGACGCGGCCGTCACCTCGGTCTATCGTTACGATCCGGGCCACCGGCTGGGCGATCTGGTGCTGGCGGCAGAACAGCGGTTCGGCGCCGGCCGGGTCTTCGTGCTGGGCGATACGTCGAGCTTCACCAACCAGATGCTCCCCGGGTCGTACCAGTTTGCAGGCAGGATATTAGGCTACCTGGCCGGACCCGGCCGGACGCCCCAGGCCGGCTGGCGGCAACTGGTCACCTTCCTGGCGGCGGCCGGCCTCCTGGCGTTACTCTGCCTTAGGCCGGAGGCGCCGCGCATTGGCGTGACTGCCGTCGTGCTGGCCGCCACGCTCGCTTCCGTGGTGGCCACCAGCGGCGCGACGTCGCGCGTGTTGCCCGACGGACGCGACCATCGGCCGCGGAACAACGTCGCCTACATCACCGCAAGCCACGCCGAGTTCTTCAGCCGTGAGCCGTTCCATCCGAATGGGCTGGCCGCATTCCACCGGGCGCTGATGCGCAACGACTACTTGCCGGTGATGATGCCCAGCTTCACCCGCGAGCACCTTGACCGCGCCGGCGTGGTCATTGCCATCGCGCCGGCGCGTCCGTACAGCCGGGCGGAAATTGCGATGGTGGAGCAGTACGTGCAGCGTGGCGGGCACTTCATTTGCATGGTGGGGGCCGAGGAAGCACGCCCCAGCGGGCCCCTGCTCGAAGCACTCGGCTTCCGCGTGCCGCCCTCGCCGGTGCATCCGTGGGAAGACCTTTGGGAACCGATTCCCCTGGGTTCGTTCCGGCATCGCTATTATCAGCAAGGCGAGTTCGTGGCGCGCGCGCAGTTCTGGAACGGCTGGCCCGTCGAAAGCGACGAGCCCGACGCGCAGGTGCTCACCGAGTGGACGATCGGCGAGCCGTCCTACGACGTGGTCGTGTCGCGGCGGCTGGGGGCCGGTACGGCGACGGTCATTGGCGACTCGTACTTCGCGCTGAACCGCAATTTCGAGTCGCTGGTCGAGGCGATGGAGAACGATCACTATTGGCGCTGGCTACTCGCCCGCCTGGCGGGGCCGCGGCCGTGGTATCCGTCGCCGCCGGCCGGCGAAGCTGAAGAAAAGGACGAGGACGACGAAATACCCGAGCAGCCCCTTATTCCCGAGCAGCCCCTTATTCCTGAGCAACCCCTTATTCCTGAGCAACCCCTTATTCCTGAGCAACCCCTTATTCCTGAGCAGCCCCTTTTGAAAGAGTCGCCCTTGGCGGAACCCGAGGTACAACCATGATGCGAACCTGGATTGGCGTGGCCCTGCTGGCCGGCTCGTGGCTGATCGGGATGCAGTACTACTACACCTGCCACCCGCTTTCCTGGCTGGTGGTCGTGGGTGCGGGCACCTTGTTGCTGGTCGGGGCGGTTCCACGTTTGCCCGGGCGCCGCGAGTTGTGGATCGCCGCGGCCCTGTTCGCCGTGCCGGCGCTGTTTGCTCCCTGGCCGGTACGGACGGCCGCCGTTTTGCTGCTCGCCGGTCTGCTGGCCGAGTTGTTGGCGCCGCGAGCGTGGCCGCGATTGCTCGGGCGCGCCGCTGTGGCGGCCGGCATCGTGCTGTTGGTGCAGTGGCCGACCATGGCCCTGTACACGCATCACACGGCGCGCAGCCACGAACTGCCGACCCCGCTGCCCGATCTGCTGGCCGCCTTCATGCGCGTCTTCGGCGCCGACGTGGCCGCCGACGGCTCCACGCTGGTCATCGTCGGCGCGCGGCAGGTGCATCGGCTGGGAGCCACCTGGGCGCTGCTGTTGGATCCGGTCATACTGTGTTTCCTTGTGGGCGGGATGGCCTGCCTGGGGATGGCGGCGTGGGCCAAGCTCCCGCGGGGCGCCCGGTGGACCGGATGGCTGCGGGCAGCCCGCTCGCTGGTCGTCGTCGTACTCGCCTGGCTCGCCCTGCGCGCGCCGATGATGACGGCCGTCTACCTTCACCGCGCCATGCGGGCCGACTGGGACCTGCCGCTGAACGTCATGGACCATTTCCTCAGCCCCTGGGTCCTTCTCGGGCTCCTGATTGGACCGGTGCTCCTGGCGTGGCGGTTCGTGCATTTGTGCGCTGCCGAGCCGCCCGATGCCGACGCCGCAACCGATGCCGCCGAGACGCCGGCCGTAGCTAGCGAACCTCCCGCATGGCGTTACGCCGGCGCACTGGCCCTGGTGGGCGCGGCCGCGGTGCTGGCCGCATTGGCGTTCCGCTGGGCGCCGGCCGGGTCGCCTAAGCAGGGCCGCGTGATGGTGGTCGAACGCCATTCCACGTGGGAGCCGACGTTACGCGATTACGACACCGGATGGTACGGTCACGACGCGGGCTACAACT
>SKZG01000038.1 GCA_007127495.1 Planctomycetales bacterium | reverse complement strand
TCAATCGTGCCATATAGCTGTTGCAGTAGCCGAAGATGGCCCGTCGCGCCGAGCGCGATCAGGCAACTGCTGTCAGCGACGGTCAGCGCCTCAGGCATGGCTTAGGTCGTCTGAGAGTTCCTCTGTGCCGTAGTCAAACACGGGCACGCCGTGTTGGCCGGCTAGTTCCATGAAGGCCCTCTTCGAGTAGCCGGCCATCTGGGCACCCTGGCCGGCCGAGAGGCGTCCGACCTCGAAGAGCTTCAGCGCCAGCATCAGCCGTGCTTCGTCTTCGGTGATCGCCTCGGGAAGCGAAATGGTCAGTTGCGACATAGGGAACTCCTCGTTCGAGCCAGCCTCAGCACCTCATCATCCTAGCCCGTGGCGACCGATGCGTCAAGGCGTCTCGCGAAGCGGCTGCGGCTTCCCGACACCGGCAGGCTCCCCGGATCGCCAAAGTTAACACATTAACTTTTTGCTGATTCTGGGCAGATTCAGCCTCCAAAATCTTGACATCGGCCCGGCTCGTGAGGAGAATGTACAAAGAAGGTTGTCATGCATGCATCCCTACTGAAAGGAGGTACACGACGACTCACACATTTTCGGTGGTTTCGGTTTGGTACGGGAATTAAAGGTGTCCGGTACTTTTACTCATGACAGCGCCAACGCACCGCGGGCCACGGCGCGCGTGGGTGAACCCGGCTTGTACGCCAACGCAAACCCAAACGCCGCCGGCACACCGCGCGGCGCGCAACGGACGATCCACCGGCAACGACAGCCGCAACCACCCCTACGCGTTGGACCGCGTTGGACCGCAAACCAAGGTTGGACCGCCCCGTACGCGGCCGGTAGGGAACCCGGCTCACACCCCGCGGCTAATATGGAGCAAACCATCATGACCACCAATCCAAAAGCTGGGTCACCTTGGTGGAGCTTTTGGTGGTCATCGCCATCATTGGCACTCTGATCGCCCTTTTGCTGCCGGCGGTGCAGGCCGCGCGCGAGGCGGCGCGGCGGTTGCAGTGCGCGAACCAACTGAAGCAGGTGGCGCTGGCCATGCACAACTACCATGCCGCACACAACACGCTGCCGACGGGAGCCTATTGCCCGGTGAGCGGCAGTTGCGGCAATATCTACGGCTGCCACAACTGGTTCACTTCGATCATGCCCTACCTCGAACAGACGGCCTTGGCCGACCAACTCGACACGAGGAAAAGAACGTACGACGCGCCGAACGCCGGCCTGATCCTCGATCGCGTGGTGGCCGGCATGCGGTGTCCTTCGGACCCGGCGCCGGCGCTGCAAAGCCACGACCGGTTCGCCTCTAGCGGCTGCCCCAGCGGCGTGCATATTGCCGGGCCGCGCGACACGTCGAAGTCGATGGCCATGTGGTACGTGCCAAGCGGCGGACCGGTGGCCCCCGACGTCGGCACCTGCATGGTCCCAGCCTGGTCGGACGGCATGAACTGCGTGTCCCGGTATCAGGGCTATGCGGGACACGGTGCGCCGGGCCTTTTTTCCTCGGGATGGGTCACCTACACTTTCGACCATTGCCGCGACGGGCTGAGCAATACGATCCTGATCGGCGAGGTGTTGCCCGCCATCCAAAAGGACTTCATGCTGTTCAACAGCCACTACATCGTCGCCACCACAAACCTTCCGCCCAACCAGCACAACACGCCCATGGCGTGCAAGCCGTTTCCGAACAACTGGGTGCAGAACGGCTGCCACTTCTGGTCGCTGGGTTACAACAGCTATCATCCGGGCGGGGTCCAGGTGGCCATGGCCGACGGGAGCGTCCACTTCATCGCCGAAAGCGTCGATTACCGCACCTGGGTGTTCCTGGGGCACCGCAGCAGCGGCCAAGTGGCCCAGGTGCCGCAATGAGCGTATGGAAACACGTCGGCGCACTGGTTCTGGTTTGCCTGCCGCTGGGGTGCGGCCGTTCCTTGCCCGACACCGTGCCCGTCAGCGGGCGGGTTACCTGGAACGGCGAGCCGGTCAGGGCGGGTACCATCGCATTCATGCCGGCCGACACGGAGACCGATTCCTTGCACCGGGTGGCACTGGGCCGGATCGAGGCGGACGGCTCCTATCGGCTGAGTACCTTCGGCACGAACGACGGCGCCCTGCCCGGCGACTACCACGTGGCCGTCAGCGACCAGGGCGATTTTGCCGCCGAGGTGCGTCCGGGAGCACGTTCGTCCCCGCAGGGCAACGTGCCGGCCCGCTACGCCGTCCCACACACCAGCGGGCTGAACGCGAACGTACCGGCGGGATCGCGGCGGCTTGTCATTGATTTTCACCTGCCCGCCGGCCAAACCGCCAACCGCTGAAGGGCATCGCCGCCCGCTCGACCAACCCTTTCCATGTCAGGAGTTTTCCCATGCATTGTCCATGCCTTTCCGTTTACTTTCGCCCGCTGACGGCGGCCTGCGCCCTCGGCCTGATGGCCGCGGCGACGGCCGGCGACGATTCCACCGCCCGGCCCGGCCGCCAACGGCCGTATGCCGAGTACGTGCGCGCGTGCCTTGACGTACTGATCGAGCACGGCACTGACCGATACGGCGAGGTGCACGCGCCCATCCTGATGAACATCCTCGACGTGCGCACCCGCGAGTGCCCCCCGGACCCGAAGCCGCTGGACGAGGCGTTT
>SKZG01000241.1 GCA_007127495.1 Planctomycetales bacterium | reverse complement strand
TCAGCACCCTCGCCAGCGTGGTGACGGTGCCGGCAGTGGTGTGGCTCATCCGGGCGATCGGGTTCTGACGCTGGTGCCCGCCATTACCGGCACAAATGGTTTGTTGACGACGGCGGACGGCCACTTCAATGGCCTTGAGATGGACATCCAACCCGGCTACATTGGAGTAGAGGGTGTCCAGGACGCTCCTCCTTTGTGGAAGCGTGCCGCTGGGGGATGTCGAAGGGCAGAGCAATCTGCTCCACATGCTCCCCAACCGTTGGGGGCGACAATCCCGGCCACGTGTCGTCATCCGGGCCAGAATAAATGGCTCTTCCGTTTCTAGGTGCAGACAGCTCTTGTTTTCAGGGACGGCACTCGGCAAGTGCCTACTACACTATCGCGGCCTGCACCCAAAAACGGAAGAGCCGAATAAATGGGCTTCTTGGCGGGCACGGCCCGCGCCGCCAGCCCGTGAACGGTTACGAGAAAATCAAGCCGGAGTTGCACGTGATCGAAAGCGAGCCGAAAGTCTATATCATCGACGACGATCCGGCGATGCGCCAGTTGCTCGGCGCCGTGGTCGCGTCGATGCAGTTGTGCCCGCAACCGTGCGCTTCCGCCGATGAGTTTCTCGAACTCTGCACGCCCTCGGAGCCCGGCTGCGTGCTGCTCGACGTGCGCATGCCGGGCATGAGGAGCTTGGAGCTTTTGGACTTGATGCGCCGGCAGGGCATTGCCTTCCCGGTCATTGTGCTTTCGGCCCAAGCCAACGTGCCGAGGGCGGTTCGGGCCATGCGGGCAGGGGCCATCAATTTCTTCGAAAAGCCCATCCGCGAACAGGAACTGGTCGAGGCCATTCGGGAGGGCGTTCACCGCGACGTCCAACACCGCCGCGTGCTGACTAGAAAGCGCTGCCTCCAACGGCGGATCGCGAAGCTTAAACCTGGGGAGCGCACGGTGTTAAACTGCCTGCTCCGCGGGAAAGCGAACAAGGACATCGCCGCTGAGTTGGGGCTGAGCCTGCGCACCATCGAAGTGCGGCGCGCGAAAGTCATGGACACGATGCAGGCCGACTCGCTGGCCCAGTTGGTCCGGTTCGCCCTTTACGCTTCGCTGCCCGACCGCGAAGCCCAGGCCTTGGAGCCCGAAGGCCCGTAGCCGTTCACGGAGCGGGTGGAGTGATGGGCGCGCCTTCCACGGTCAAACGCACGAGGCTGTAGAGGGTTTCATACCGGGTGCGCAGCGCGTCATCGGGCTCGGTGGTCCAGGTATAGCCCATCCCGGCGTCGTTCAGTAAGGAGCCGAACCCGATGGCCACGACGCGGCCTTCGCCGTATTGGGTCATGGCGCCGACGGTCATGCCGCCGAGGCGTGCGATCGTTTGGCCGCCGCTGATCTCCAGAGCCCGCGAAACCGAAATCCCCGGCCAGTCGCCGGCCATCGCCAGCGAGCCGCGCCAGGGCCGCCCTCCATGCGCCGACAGGCCGAACGGCCAGAGCAGGCTGTTGGCGGTCGAGCCAGGGTTTTCTGCCGTGTCGATCACCAGCAGGTGACCGCCGTTCTCGACGTACTCGACCAGTTGGCGCTGGAACTCGCGGCTGACGGAGCGGCTCGGTGCGATGACCACGAGGGCATCGCCGGAGAACGCCGCCTCGCCGGATTCTCGGCGGGTGTAATAGCCGAGTCGGGGGATCCACTGCTCGAGCAGTCCGAAGCCGTCGCCGTCGCCTTGGATGAACGCCCCCTTGCAAAGCAGCACGTCGGAGGTGGTGCGGTCAATGACCACGCGGGTTTGCGGCCGCAGCGCCTCCGGTTCCGGGAAGGTTGCCCGATGCACGGCGGCCACGCCGTGGCCGGCCAGCACCCAGCCGGCCAGCGCGGCGGCCAGCATTGCGAGCCACGCTTCCTTCCGCCCCCGGCCGAGCACCAAGCCGGCCGCCAGGGCCGCCGCCGCCAGCACGAGCAGCGCGGCGCGCAGGAGGAAGGAGTTGGCTTTTACGTCGAACAGGCTGGTATAGTTGAGCCAGGCCAGCATGTCGCGCATCAATTCCGCCTTGCCCGGCTGGAACGTGCAGAAGTTCGAGAAGATGGTCGAATCGCCGAAGGCCAGCACGCGCCCCTTGCCGTATGTGGTGCCCCACAACTCGATGAACGCCCCGTACCGAATGGTGGGCGTGTGCTGCGGCATGGGGAAGAAGTTATCGGGACGGTAGTCGCCGGGCATGCTCCACAGCGACGCCGCCTCGATGACCGGCCAGCCGGAACTGCGGCCCGGATCGATCGAGGCCGCGATGGCGAAGTCCATCGGCGGCATGTGGGCGACCACCGGGTGCGGCGCCCAGGGCGGTTCATAAAAATGCTCGTACGGGTCGTCCATGCCAAAGAGCAGGTCGTGGCGGAACGTGAAGCCCATCGGCCGACTGATGTCGTTGAAGGTCGTACTGCCGCGTTCGAAGTTGGTGTGCTCGCCGATCATCAGCAGCCCTCCGCCGGCTTCGACGAATCGCTGCACGGCGGCCACTTCGGCGGGCCGGTAGCGCGCGGTCGGGGTCTTGATGACCAGCACGTCGCACTCGGCCAATTTTTCGTCGTTGATGGGGTCGTCTTGCAAGAGCTGCGACATTTCGAAAAACTGCTTGCACCAGCGGTAGAT
>SKZG01000305.1 GCA_007127495.1 Planctomycetales bacterium | reverse complement strand
GAGCCCGTGGAGCCCGTGGAGCCTGACGAGCCGGAGGATGCGTTGCCGCCGATTGACGACGATCCGTTTTCGCAAAATGCTCCGCACGGTTTCCGTCGCTGGGTCGACGATACCGGCCGATACTCGCTTGAAGGCAGGTTTGTGAGCATGGAAGACGGCGTGGTTCGGCTTGTGTCGGCCGATGGCCGTTACTTCCGCGTGAACTGGGACCGGCTGAGCGGTTCCGACCAACAGTTCGTGCGTCAACTCGAGGCGATTGCCTCAACGTGGTAACGGTCCCGCCGGAAACCCGCGTTTCCACCGATACCCCGGCGTGCGGAAGCCGCGCGTCGGGGTATCCTTTGGGGTGTTGTCTGGCCCTGTTGGCTTACCGCGCCTGGGCGACTTGGCGGGCGTTGAGGAAGTCGACGGTAATGGCCAGCGCTTCATCAAGATAGTAGTCGCGCTTGATTTCCGACGAGCCGTTTGCGTCGTTCATTTCTTCAAGCTGTTTCTGGCGTTCCCGCTCAGCGTTCAATTCAGCCCGCTCGGCAAGGAACTTCTCCTTGTTGAGGGTCACATATTTGCGGGCCTTTTGTTCCTGATAGCGGGTAATGTTCCGTAGGACCTTATTGAATTCTTCCGACTGCGCGACGCGTTCCGCGCTGCGGCGTTTGAGCGGTTCGCGCACTGCGGGATCCACATAACCGAAGCGTTTGAAGTTAAGCGGCTCGATCCGGTCGAATGCCACGGGGAAGTCCAGGTCGCTCTCGGAAATATCGAGGTGTGTGGTGAGCGACGGAATTTCCACGTCGGATACAACGCCGCGTTTCTGTGTGCTATCGCCGCTGGGACGGAAAAACTGCTGCATGGTAACTTTCAACGCACCCATAGCCGGCGCGTTGGGTATCCGGAACAACTGCTGGCCAAGGTCCATGAGGCTTTGTACGGTTCCCTTGCCGTGGGTGGCGTAGTCGCCAATGACGAGTCCGCGGCCATAGTCCTGGATGGCGCCGGCGAGAATCTCGCTGGCGCTGGCGGAAAACTGGCTCACCACCACCACCAGCGGCCCCTTCCATGCCATTCCGGGATCGAGGTTGTGGTACGGTTGCACGCGGCCTTCGCTGTCTTTCACCTGCACGACCGGGCCCTCGGGCAGAAACAGGCCGGTGAGGCTGATTGCCTCGGTAAGCGAGCCGCCGCCGTTGCGGCGCAGGTCGAGCACCACCGCGTCAACGTCCTTCTCACGGAAGCCGTCGAGGATATTGCGCACGTCGCGCGTGGTGCTCTTGAAATTGGGCAAGCCGGCGCGGGCGCCTGCCATGTCCATGTAGAAGCTCGGCAGGTCGATGACGCCGATCTTGTAAGGCCGGCCGTCCGCGGGACGGCGCCCTGCCTCGAATATCTGCCCCTTCGCCTCGCTGTCCGTCAGCTCGATCCGATCGCGCTCAATGCGGATCACCTTTCTCGCGGGGCTGTCGGCGGGGGTGACCTCCAGTCGGACGGTCGTGCCGCGCTTTCCGCGAATCAAGGCAACTACGTCGGAAAGCTTCATGTCCACCACGTCCACCAACTCGCCATCGTCGCCTTGACCCACACCGACAACACGGTCCTCCACCTGCAACTCACCTTGTCGATCCGCCGCGCCGCCGGGAATGATCTTCCTGACCACCGTATAGCCGTCGACCGATTGGAGCGAGGCCCCGATCCCCTCCAGGTTCAAGCGCATCATGATCTCGAAGTTCTCCAAGGTGCTTGGCGACATGTAGCTCGTGTGGGGGTCGTAAGCCGTGGTCAGGGAACTCAGATACATTTCGAGCAGCTCATCGCCGTCGGTCTGGTACATGCGGTTGGCAAAGCTGTGATACCGACGTCTCAACCTGTCGACGGCTTCCTCGCCATCGGTATCGTCGGCCAACAAGACAAGCAAATCATATTTGATGCGCTTTCGCCATCGCTCGCGGGCTTCCTGGGGGGTTGTCGGATGCTGCATCGCGTCGCGGTCAATCACCAGGTTTTCATCGATTGTGAAATCGTGTTCCATGGCAAGCAATTCATCGATTACAGCGAGGCGATCATCGATTCGCTCCAAAAACGTTTTGAACACCAAGTAGGCGAAACTGATGTCGCCGCGCCGAGCCATGTCGTCCAAACGCTCTTCGTAGTGCCGGAAGGCGTCGAGGTCCGACTGGTAGAAGTAAACTTTCATCGGGTCGAGCATTTTCATGAAATTTGCAAATGCCCGTCGGGAAATCTCATCGTCCAGCTCGTGCGATGATAGATGCTCGCGATCGAGCAGCGAGACAACCGCCAAGGTGATCTGCCGGTCCCGCGCGCTGGGGGCCGTCAGCGCCGATGACCGCGGAGCCGAGACCGCCACAGGCGCTAAGCCCGAAATCAAAACCAAAACGGTCAGCACGCCAACCCAAAAACTCCGTGAAACTACATGCCGTTGCATCGTGGAAGACCTCTCCGAGGTAATGGTGAACGTCGAACAGCAGATGGTGGACCGTCCCACTTTCTTGCTTGCCCAAACAACAAGCGAACTCCACTTCTGGCGAAACCCGCTTGGGGTTGCATGGGAACACCAACACCTTGCAGGTGTCGGTTTGTGCAGAGCATCTACCTTAATGGTATCTTATCCGGGGCAGGCAGTCG
>SKZG01000396.1 GCA_007127495.1 Planctomycetales bacterium | reverse complement strand
GGCCCCACGCCCAATGCCGCTTACTTTGGGACCATTTGGGGGCGTTTTGTTAGCGGAGCGGCGCGAGCCGCCCGGTTTTCCGACCGTAGTACCGGACGGCTCGCGCCGTGCCGCTACAAAGTAATGTATACTCGCCGCGGCCTAAAACTGCGCATTTCCGTAGGATGGGCTTTAGCCCGTCAAAGCGAAGACGGACAAGAATGTCCATCCTACAAAAGCGCAATAACGGCACACGGCGTGTGCCTGCTACAATACGCCGAAAAGTTCGCGAGTTTATCCCGCGGGCGTGCCCGCGTTCGCGTTCCAGCGTTTTAGCGGATGGTCCAGCGCCTCCAGCGGCATGGAAACCGGCCCGCCTTGTACGCAGGATTCCCAGGCGGCCTGGATCATGGCCACCGTGCCGCGGCCGCTCTGCTGAATGCTCCATTCGGGCTGCCGGTCCTCCTCGACGGCCGCGATCAACTCGTCGATGAGCAGGGTGTGGCGGTCGATCTGGGGCTCGGCGAAGACGGTTTCCGGAGCGTCGGGCAACGTGTGCCATGCGGAACCGCGGATGCCGGGCGCCCACGAACGATCGTTCGTGTACTGGATGGTGGGAATGACCGTCATTCGCACGGTCGCAATACCCTGACTGCCGTAGATGTCGAGCCCCCAGCGGCCGCCGTCGCCGTGTTCATTACGCATGCTGCCGAAGTATCCGTAGAATCCGCCGGGGTAGCGGTAGGTGGCCTGCATACGATCGCCGACGATGGGGCCGATCGGTTCGGTGGCCTCATGTACGTCTTCCGGGGTTGCCGGGCTCCCCTGGACCGTGAAGTCGGCGGTGCACCACTCAGGGGGGCCGGTGAAATAGCCCATCAGGTCGAACACGTGGGTGCCGAGGACGATCATGTCTTCCCCGCCTGCTCGCCGGTCTTCCTTGCCGCGGCCGCGCATTTCCATCACCTCGCCGATAAGCCCTTCCTCGAACAAGAGCCGCTTGGCATGGCGGACGATGGGTGTTGCGGTGAAGTTATGGGCGATCACCCACTTCAGGCCCTTGGCGTCCATGGCCGCGACGATGCGTTCGGCCTCCGCCAGATCGGCGCAGAAGGGCTTTTCGATGTATCCATGACAGCCGAATTCCGCGCAAGCGAGCATGTGTTCCACGCGTTTGTCGGTGTGGCGCGGCGCGATCGAAACCAAGTCGGGGCGTTCTTTTTCGAGCATTTCGCGATAATCGCTGTACACCCGCCCGGCCTGGGCTTCCGCTGCCCGCTCTTCCCGCACGTCGTCGTAGGGGTCGGCCAGGGCCACCACGGCGACGTCGGGCCGGTTCGCAAAGGCCAGGTGATGGTGGTGCCCATAGCCGTTTCCTCGCCCCTCGGCAATGATTGCGGCCTTGTATTTCGCGGTGTTTGCGTCTTGCTCGGCTTCCCTCGGCTGCGCGCAGGCCGACGTCATCGCCGCGGCCGCCGCCGCGGTCCCAAGGAACTCTCGTCGACTGAGTTTCATGTGAAATACTCCATTTAGGTGGTTTTATCGGCTCGTAATGCCGACAGGGTGGGACCCATTGAGGATCGGCAAAGAAATAACTGTCGCATCTTCTTCCCCCTCACCCTACCCTCTCCCACCGGGGGAGAGGGGACATCGGAAGTCATTTAAGCAATAACTGTCGCACCTTCTTCCCCCTCAACCTATCCTCTCCCAACGGGGGGATAGGGGACATCGGACAGTCATTTCTTTACCGATCCTTAGGGGGTCTTTGAAAACGTGGATTGACATTCACGGCGGTTTTTGGGTACAAGCCGCGTGCCTTATCCTCGTATTCTGTCAAACCACCCTCTCCCCGGCAATGCGGGGCCATTCCGGCCGATTTCGCTTTGCCGGGGCCAGCTCGTCATTCCGAATGCCAGCACTTGACCAGATGGAACCGCGTCAGCAGCGGGCCGATGTGGCGTTTAGCCCCGCGGAGGGCCCGAAGAAGGCGGGCGCGCCGCAGGAGTTGCTCGCCTGGGCCGCGCGGCACCGGGTACGCGCCATGCTGGCTGCTGGGGCGGCAATCCTTTCCATTTGCGTCGCGATTGGCGGAGGAGTTTGGGTGGTCGTCGCCAGTCGGGCAGACTCCGAGGTGACGCTTGATGAGGTTCTCGCATTGCTCGAACAAGAGGACTACGTCCGGGCGAAGGAAACGGCCGAAGCCTTGCGCAACCAGAAATCGGCCAGCCTCGACGATCTTGCCGGCGCCGTGTATGCCTTGGGGGTGGCCACGGCCATGGAAGCCGGCGATACCTGGAGCCAAGGTCGGCAAAAGCAGTTTTTATTGGCCGCACGTTACCTTGAAGAAGCCCGGAGCCGAGGTTTTCCGCCGGGCTGTCGCGGTCGGGGTCTGTTCCTGCTTGGGAGAAGTCTTTACAAGGGCGGGCAGATTCCGGCAAGCCGGCCGTTTCTGGCGGAGGCAATGCGTGCGGATCCCTCGCGCCGCGAGGAGAGCTACCGTCTGTTGGCGGCCGCCTACCTGGAGGACTCCTCGCCCGACCTGGAAAAGGCGTTGTACTACAACACGCGGTATTTGGCGGAACGAACCCTACCGCCGTCGAAGCACCAGGAAGGGCTCATGCAGCGAGCCCAGATACTTCTGGCGATGGGCCGCCTCGACG
>SKZG01000288.1 GCA_007127495.1 Planctomycetales bacterium | reverse complement strand
GCGGGCCATGAGGACGCGGGCCAAGTGGACAACCACGTGACCAAGCCGCAGCCGACCGAGCCCTCGCGCCCCATGGTGCTTGACTGGGGCGGAAAGTAGGCCCCTTCAACGTTGCCCCGCTCGCGGCGCTTGTTTGGCATCGCATTCCATGCGATAATGGTGCGATGTAACCGTGTCCAGGCTGGCGGCGAGGGCCATTCTTGCCGCGGCATGCGAGGGGGAGGTTGTGTTCCGGATTCCCGATTACGTCGTTTCGCAGCGCACCCGCCGCGCCGTCCTGAGCCGGATAGCCCGCTGGATGGCCGGGCTGGGTTTCGCCATGCTGGGGCTTGTGGCGGGGCTATGGTCGGCCGCGTCGGCTCGGTTCATGGTGCCGAACGTGGCCACCGAGCCCACCCGGCGGTTCAAGGCGGGCACGCCGGGCCGCTATCCGCCGGGGCACGTGGAGCAGCGCTACAAGGAAGAACACGGCGTTTGGATTGTCCACGAGAAATATCGTGGCCGGTGGCAACTGTTCGCGCTATCGACCGCCTGCACCCATTTGGGCTGCATTACGCTATGGCAGGAGAGCGATCGGCGCTTCAAATGCCCTTGCCATGGTAGCGGCTTCTACCCGAACGGCGTCAACTTCGAAGGGCCCGCACCTCGCCCGCTGCCCCGCTACGCCATTCGCCTTGCCGACGACGGACACATCGAAGTCGACCGGAGTCGGACCTTCCACCAGGAACGGGGCCAGTGGGATGACCCGGCCAGCTACATTCCGGGGTAACCATGCCGCTTTGGGATCGTATCCGCCGCTCGCAAGTTTGGAAGAGCATCTTCCGTCACCCGCCGCCGGTCGATCGCCCGAACCGCGTCAAGGTGGTTCTGACTAACCTGATTCTGCACCTGCACCCAGTCGCCATGCCGAAACACGGCCTGCGACTCCGCTTCACCTGGTGCATGGGCGGAATCACGTTTTTCTTGTTCCTTGTGGAAGTGGTTACCGGCGTACTGTTGATGTTCTACTACCGCCCCACGATCCAGTGGGCATACCACGATATGCTGGCCCTGCGCGACGTGGTTTCGTACGGCATCTTGCGAGAAGTACACCGTTGGGGCGCCCATGCCATGGTCATTACGGCCATGCTGCACATGCTGCGGGTGTTTCTGACGGGCAGCTACAAGCCGCCGCGCGAATTCAACTGGGTCATTGGCGTGCTGCTGCTGGCGCTGACCCTGCTGCTCTCGTTCACCGGCTATCTGTTGCCGTGGGACCAGCTTTCGATGTGGGCGGTCACGGTCGGCTCGAACATGGTGGGCGCCGCGCCGCTGGTGGGCCACGAGGGGCCGGCGAGTTGGGTCACCGACCAGTCCGACCTCCGCTACGTCCTTCTGGGCGCGCGGTCGGTCGGGGAGGAGGCCCTGCTCCGATTCTACGTGTTGCACTGCGTGGCCCTGCCCCTGCTGGCCGCCTTCCTCATGGCCCTCCACTTCTGGCGAATTCGCAAGGACGGCGGCATCAGCGGGCCGTTGTAATGGGAGCCGTACCATGACACCCGACATTGCCGAACACCTGACGCGAGTCGCCCCGCTCTTGGCCGCGTTCCATGCCGCGTGCTCGGCCATGAATGTCGCGGCAGGCGGGTACGCTTGGCGCGGGCGGCGCCGGGGTGAAGCGCTCGCGTGGTTGGGCGCGGCCATCGTGTTCCTTGGGCTGGCCGTCGGGGCGTGGGCGGGCCGGCCTCCCCAGTTGCCCGCCATGGCCAAGGCGGGGATCGACGCGGTGCTCGGCCCGGCGACGCTCTTTCTCGGCTCGCTCGCGCTGCTGACGGTACTGTACCTGGGACGGCGATTCTTCACTGCGCCGCCGGTAGGGCTTGCCGCGCTGAACGCCTCGCTGCTGCTGTTCGGCCTTTCGCTGGCCGATCCCGTATTCGCCTCCCTTGTGGCCAAGCCCGATCATGTACCCATTGTCGGCATGATCTATTTGTTGGGCTTCGTCACTTGGATTGCGGCATACCAGGCCGTCGAGAACGACCGGCGCACGGCCGCCGGCCGCGGTCCGGTGGAAAAGACCTACGCCGAAAAGGTGCTCGTATGGCCCGACCTGGTCTATATCGAACTGATCGCCATGGTCCTCGTCAGCGCGCTGCTGATCGCCTGGTCGCTGCTGCTGGCGGCGCCGCTGGAGCAACCGGCCCATCCGTCGGTTACGCCGAATCCCTCGAAGGCCCCGTGGTATTTCCTGGGGCTCCAGGAACTATTGCTTTACGCCGACGCCTGGTACGTAGGCTTTGTGGTTCCGTGCTTGATCCTTTTCGGGCTCATCGCCCTGCCCTACCTCGACGTGAACCCCAAGGGCAACGGCTACTACACCATCGACGCGCAGCGCAGGAAGTACCTGGTGTTCATGTTCGGCTTTCTGATGCTCTGGGTGCTGCCGATCCTGGTGGGCACGTTCCTGCGCGGACCGAACTGGAGCTTTTTCGGTTTGTACGAACCCCGCGACCCTCAGAAAATGGCGATGCACGTGAACGTGACGCTCTCGGAATACTTCTGGGAGTGGGGGCTGGGGCGGCCGCGGCCGGAAGTCGACCCACACGCCGGCGCCTGGTTGCGCATGGGGCAGGCCATGTGGCGCGAAATGCCCGGCCTGGCGGTCCTGGCGGCCTACTTCGTGGCGCTGCCGCTGCTGTTGCGCAGAACCCTGTTCAAAACGGCCCGCCTCGCCATGGGCCGGTGCCGCTACTGGATCGCGATGGGGCTTTTGCTGCTGATGCTCACTTTGCCGCTGAAGATGCTGCTGCGGTGGACGCTGCATCTGAGCTACATTGTGAGCATGCCGGAGTTCCTACTGAATTTCTGACGAGAGAACCCGCAGCGTCACGCCGCGGCGCATCGACTGCGTTTGCTCGCGAAACGCGCCCATGTGCGGCGCCATCAAGTGTTGCTCCAGGGCCGCGACGCTCGACCATTTCTCGACCACCGTCACCACATTTTCGTCGACGGGCGGCTGGCCAGGCAATTCCGTGGGCACGTCGATCATGGGCACGTACTCCACGCACCCCTCCTCGGCCAACACCTTGGGAACCAGCTCTCGAAACACCGCCAGAAACCCATCCCGGCAACCTTCTTTCAACTCGATTGTGGCGATTACACAAATCATGGCAGCTCCTCGTAAGTGGTGGACTCATTCGCTCAAACGGTGGCTCGGGCAACGGTGAACGGTTCAAGCCGGGCTGGGTCGGGCGCAACTCCGAGGCCGGGTTCGCTCCAGAGGGCAACTCGCATGACGCCGTCTTTTTCATCGCGGGCGGGTGCGAGCGGCTCGACGAGGTCGGCTTCGAGGTAGTCGTCCAGCGGGAGCCAGTCAGCCGGGTAGGTGCAATTCGACTTCGCGGCCAAGGCCAGGCCCGCCCGCGTTCCCAGGCCCGTTTGCGGCAAGGCGCCGACCCAACAGCCGACGGCCGCGGCCGCGGCCGCGTCGTGGATCGCCAACGCCGGAGTGAAGCCGCCGACGCGATCGGGCTTCAGGTTGATGTACCGGCAGCTTTTCAATTCCAGGGCCATTTCGGCTTGCTGGACCGACGCAATGCCTTCGTCGAGGCATATCGGCGTGCGCACGGTGTCCTGGACCATGGCGTGGCCCACCAGGTCGTCCGGCGGAAGGGGCTGCTCGACCATGGCCAGGTCGAAGTCGTCGAGCCGGCAGAACATGTCCAGGTGCCCTAGCGTCAACTCGCCCTCCACGTCGACGTGGAAGGGAAACACGGGCAATTCCTTTCGGACGGCGTCGACCATGCGAACGTCCCAGCCGGGGCGGAACATGAGTTTCACCCGCGCGTAGCCGGCATCGACCGCCTGGCGGATTTGTTCGATGAATTCGTCGGGCGACTCCATTTGGTCGAAGACGGGCCCGATTTCGATCGATTTGCGGGTTCCGCCCAAGGTTTTCCAGAGGGGCTGTGCCCGCCGCCGCGCTTGCAGGTCCCACCAGGCGATGTCGAGCGCCCCTTTGGCGAAGGAATTGCCCCGCAACGGCGCCAGCCGCTGCTGGAGGTGTTCGCCGGAATCGACTACCGTCCCGGCTAGAAGGGGAGCAAACCAGTCGCGGATGGCGGCAAACGCCCCGGCGGCGAACTCGCCGCTGAACCAGGGCGCGGCGCCGGGGCTCGACTCGCCCCAGCCCTCCACCTCACCGCTCCGAAGACACACGAAGACGGTTTCCATCTGCCGGGCCTCTACCGCCCGCAACCGTAGCGGTCGCGTCAACGGAAAGGCGAGATGGTACACATCTACCGAGTCGATTTTCATGGCAGGCAATCGGTTTACTGAGTTATCAAAGGGGTAGGCTTCTTCCGGCAGGCACGCGCCGCGCCAGACCTACCGGGGAGGTGCCTCGGCCAATTCCAGGGCCTTGAGCAAGCCGCGGGCCTTGTTGAGGGTTTCGTTCCATTCGCTTTCGGGAACGCTATCGGCCACAATCCCGGCTCCGGCCTGCACGTAGGCCTTATCGTCCTGCACCACAATGGTGCGCAAGGCGATGCACGTGTCCATGTTGCCGGCAAAGTCGACGTAGCCCACTGCGCCGGCGTACGGTCCGCGGCGGTGCGGCTCGATTTCATCGATGATTTGCATGGCGCGCACCTTGGGCGCTCCCGATACGGTTCCCGCCGGCAGGCACGCCTGCAAGGCGTCGAAGGCCGAACATTCGGGCCGCAGCCGGCCGCTCACGTTCGAGGTGATGTGCATCACGTGGCTGTACCGCTCGATGGTCATCACGTCGGTCAGCTCGACGGACCGGTATTCGGCCACGCGCCCGACGTCGTTGCGGCCCAGGTCGACCAGCATCGCGTGTTCCGCACGTTCCTTCGGGTCGGCCAGCAGTTCCTCGGCAAGGCGCCGGTCCTCGTCCTCGGTGGCGCCGCGCCGCCGCGTGCCGGCCAGCGGGCGCGTAATCACCCGCCCATCGACCACGCGCACCATGATCTCCGGCGAGCTGCCCACCAGGGTCACGCTGGGCGTGCGGAGGTAGAACATGAACGGGCTTGGGTTGATCACGCGCAACATGCGATAAATCTGGAACGGATGGCTTCGGATGGGAACGGTCAGCCGCTGGCTGATGACCACCTGGAAAATCTCGCCGGCGCGGATGTACTCGATGCACTTCCCTACGGCTTGCTCGAAGTCGGCCTGCGTGAAGTTCGATTCGCACGAAACGGCCGGCTCGCCGCCGAAACGGATATCGACCGGCTGGATGTCGCTGCGCGGGGTGGAAAGCTGTTCCACCAGCCGGTCGACACGGCGGCAGGCATCGGCGTAGGCCGCCGGCGCGTCGCCCTGGTGGCGGTCCAGGCGAGCCATGACGACGACAACGATCGTCTTGCTCACGTGGTCGAAAACCACCATTTGGTCGTAGAAGGCAAAAGCCAGGTCGGGCACGTGGCGATCGTCCGGCGGCGCATTGGGCAGGTGCTCGAAGTATCGAACGGTATCGTAACCCGCGTACCCGACCGCGCCGCCGCAAAAGGGGGGCAGTTCGGGAAGGTGGACGGCGCGCACCGCCTCGACTTCCCGGCGCACCTCCTCCAGGGGGTTCGCACACTGTCGCTGCCGGGTGACCAGCGTGGGCTCGCCCCCGGCCGACACCCCGGAATAGGCGTTCGTGGTAACCCGATCGCCGTACGCCTCGATCTCGAAAAACGGCTCGGTTGCCAGGAAGCTGTACCGGCCCACCTTCTCGCCCCCGACGACGCTCTCGAACAGGCAGGCGCACCGGCCGGCATCGATCCGGTGGAACGCCGTGACGGGGCTGAGTGCGTCGCTGGTCAGCCTCCGGTAAACCGGCACCAAGTCGGCATTTCGGGCCAGGGCGCGGAAGGCCTCGGCGTCAGGATAGTGGGGGCCCGGTTGGGTATTCATACACGCTCCCGCCAAAACGGGTCGTTCCTCGAATCGCGAGTCCAGTGCCGCATCGCGGCAGTTCCCCCAAGGTACCAAGCGGGAAGGTTCCTGACAACTCCCCTGGGCGATCGGCAGATTCAACTGCCCCCTCGCCCGAAGTCCGCGCAGCGGAATAGCAGGGGAGAGGGTAGGGTGAGGGTGGGAACATAACGCGAAAGTCGGTAGAACACCCTAGTCGTGCGGCCTTTTCTATGATATTATGGAGGATATGGGCTGTTTTCTTTTCCCATTGCAGAAGGCATTTGTCGCCTCGATCGGCTCCTTGAGTGGTGAGTATGCCCAAACCCAAAGCTGATACCTTTGCCGACCTGCTCAGCCGTAGTCGGCTGATCGCCCAGGATCAGCTCGACCGGGTGTTCGAAGCGGTGCGCAAGCAGAACAGCGGTCGCTTACCCAACGACGCGCAGCAACTGGCCCAACCCCTCATGGACGCGGGCCTGCTCACCCGCTGGCAGTGTGAAAAGCTCATGGAAGGGCGGCACAAGGGGTTCTTCTTGAAGCGGTACCGGCTGCTGGATCACCTGGGCACGGGGGGGATGAGCAGCGTGTATCTGGCGGAGCACATCCTCATGCAGCGGCGCGTGGCCATCAAGGTACTGCCCCGCAAACGCGTCGAAGATACCTCGTACTTGGCCCGCTTCCATCGCGAAGCCCAAGCCGCCGCCGCCCTCGACCATCGCAATATCGTGCGTGCCTACGACGTCGACAACGATGGCGACGTCCACTTCCTGGTCATGGAGTACGTCGAGGGGCACGACTTGCAAGCGATGGTCCGCGACGAGGGGCCGATGAGCTATTCCGACGCGGCCGATTACATCCGGCAGAGCGCGGAAGGGCTGGCCCATGCCCACGAAGCCGGATTGATCCACCGCGACGTAAAACCGGCCAACCTGCTCGTCGACCGAAAGAACGTCGTCAAGGTACTCGACCTCGGGCTGGCCCGGTTTACCGACGAGGATCGGGCTTCGCTGACCGTGGCGTACGACGAGAACGTGCTGGGTACGGCCGATTACCTGGCGCCGGAGCAGGCACTGGACAGCCACGGTGTCGACGCCCGCGCCGACATTTACAGCCTGGGTTGCACGCTGTATTACCTGCTGACCGGGCATCCGCCGTTTCCCGAGGGGACGCTGCCGCAACGGCTCATGGCGCACCAGAAGCAGCCGCCTCCGCCGATCCGGAACGACCGGCCCGACGCTCCGCCGGACCTGGTCGAGATCTGCGAGAAGATGATGGCGAAGAAGCCGGCCCAGCGTTATGCCTCCATGGCGGAAGTCGCCGCTGCGCTGGCCGACTGGCTCCATGCGCATGGCCATTCAGTGGACGGGGGCAGCGGTTCGCACGGCGGCTCCTCGGGCAGTTCGGCCGGCGGTTCATCGGCCCGGCTCGTCGCGGGTGCCCCCGGCCGCAGCGCGGCGCAGTCGCCCCAGGCGGCGCCGCTTCATGCCCGCCGCGGTACGCCGCCGCGCCGTGTGCCGGGCTCGTTGCAGGATACGTTGCGGAACGTCGGCCCCACGAACGCCAGCCCGCGGAAGCCTCGCATACGCAGCAAGAAAGTCGCCAGCAGTTCCGACCTGAATCTGTTGGGCGCCATTTCCGAGCCTGCATCGCAACCGGCCGCTCCCCTCGGTGCGTTCGAAATCCAAACCGACGACGACCCGCTGGTTGCCCGTATCCGCGGCCGGGCCGCGCTCAGCCGTGCCGACATCGAGGCGTATCCGTCGCGACGCAACCGTCAGCCGTTATGGCTTTGGGCCAGCCTCGGCCTTGGGCTGCTGTTTGTGGTTGTCTTGGTTGTCATGCTCCTTGTCGGGCAGTGACGGCGGCGGCTTCGCCTGCACTTCGAGGCTTTCCGCGGGCAGGGTGATGTTCATGCTGCCGCTGCGAAAGCCCTCCAGATCGAGGGCGACGTACTTGAAGCCCACCTGCTTGAAATGCTCCACGACCTGGCGGCGAAGTTCCGCGTCGGCCAGCCGCGAGATGTCGGATGCCGGCACTTCAATACGCGCCATGTCGCCGCGATGATACCGCACGCGAAACGGGCGGAAGCCGAGTTCCCGCAGGAACTGTTCCGCGCGGTCGACCATGTGAAGCCGTTCCTCCGTCACCTCTTCGCCGTACGCGATACGGCTGCTCAAACAAGGTGTTGCCGGCTTGTCCCAGATGGGCAGTCGCCAATGCCGCGCGAGTTGCCGGAGTTCGTCCTTAGTCAGCCCGCACTCGGCCAGCGGCCCCCGCATGTCCCGCTCGTTGGCGGCGCGGATTCCGGGTCGATGGTCGCCTAGGTCGTCGCGATTGCGGCCGTCGGCAATCACGGCCAATCCGAGCCGTTCGGCGGCGGCCCGGATTTCTTCGGCCAGCGCGCTCTTGCAGAAGTAGCAGCGGTCAGCGGCGTTGCGGCGGTAGCCGGGATCGTCGATTTCGCGCGACTCGACGATTTCGTGCCGAATGCCGATGCGGCGTGCCACGTCGCGTGCCTCGTCGAGTTCTCCGGAGGCGATACTCGCCCCGACGGCGGTCACGGCCACGGCCCTCTCGCCCAGGGCCACGGCAGCCGCCTTGGCCAGCACGCTGCTATCGAGCCCGCCGGAAAAGCCGACCGCGCAGCTACCGTAGCCGCGAAGCAGTTCGATGAGCCGATCCCGTTTCGCGCGCAGATCGTCGGAAAGTGCGTTCGGGTCCATTTCGACCTGATCCATAGCAAGGTTACGATCGACGTCGGCGCAAAAAGCGTGGCCCTCCGCCGTAATGCCGTGGCAATGCACAGTGATGGGAGCCCGTTAAAACCAAAGGAGGCACCTGGGACCCAGGTTGTGTGATCCGTCTCTCCCACCTCGGCAGGACGACACGGCTGTACACGCGTCCGAGCCCTTTACTTACAGGCGCCCAACGGGCTGATTATCGGCTCCCCAATTTGCACATCAACTCACGCGCATGGCAGAGGGCCACAACTACATGATACCGCTTTTGTACGCGACGGGCAAGTCCGATCCCGTATTCGCCTGTAGTTATCGAGAGTGGCGTTCAGGCCACCTGGGCGGGGCCAGCACAAAAGTCAAGAGCACGGCCGCCCCAAATAAAATGTACCCGGCCGTAAACACCCACGGCGGCAGCTCGAAGAACAGCATCCCGTGAACCAGGCGAGCAACGAACGTTCCCGGATGTCCCTCTCCGCCGCCGGCGACGCGAAGCTGGTACTCCCAGACGGTCAGCGGGCAACGAAGGCCCAAGATTGCCTGAACGGCCACCACGCCGATCATCAGCAAATGGATCAGCCGGAACCAGAAATTGCGAACCCAGCGCCATTTTCGCCAAAGGCCGACGAGGATGGCCGCCATGCCGCCCACCACGACGGCGACGTACGCGAAATGGATCACCACGAGCACGTCGGCCAGCACTCGGTAGAACATGCTAAGGATCGGCAAAGAAATGACTTTCCGATGTCCCCTCTCCCACGGTGGGAGAGGGTAGGGTGAGGGGGAAGAAAGAGCGACAGTTATTTCTTTGCCGATCCTAAGGGACAGGAAAGCCTATTCTTCTCACAGAACTCAAAGATAGCCGGGAGAAACTGGCAGGTCAAGGGGGCGCAGGCGGGGGCTTTGTCGCTGAAGTTGGTGCCCGAGAATGCCACTCGACACACCGTTCCCGGCAGGCCGCCTTTCCCCTGAGCCTTCCGCGGGGCCCGAGGATCATGCCTCAAGTCGCTGCACTCCTATTTCAGTACGTTTCGGGCAATTCACCTCGTTCCCGCCGTGCGAAGCAGCACTCATCGCGACCGTCCGGCCGGCGGTTGCCGGGCTCGCGTTTCCGCCGCACATCTGGAAGGTCGTCGGGATAGCGAGTCCAATCGGTAAGCAACTTGGTACCGCCTTGGTGCGCGAAGAAACGAAGCGTGTCCAGGATCAGTCGCCGGCAGCGCGAGCGGTCGGGGCTGTCCAAACGCAGTTGGTCAATGAGCCTTTCACCATCCGGAGTCAGCGGCTCGATTGTGCCGTCGTCATTCACGCGTACGCAGCGACCATAGGCGGCTTGACAAGGATCGGGAACCGGAGCATCGCCCTTCACGGCGTTGCAGCTCGGGCAGACATACACAAGGTTGTCGTAGTCCGCTGCTTTCGTTGCGTCATGCACTTGTGGAACGAGGTGGTCGATGTGAAAAGCGGCCAAGCGCTGTCCCCATAACTCGCGCATCAGGCAGTAGACGCACCGGAAGCTGAACTCGTCGCGCAGCCAGTCGCGGTACGAGGCGTAATGTTGGTACCCGAACGGCCCATGGCGGCGCGC
>SKZG01000508.1 GCA_007127495.1 Planctomycetales bacterium | reverse complement strand
TCACGGCCTCGCAAGGGCTGTTGCTGATGATCCCGAACATGTTCAAGATCGCCGGCGAACTCACGCCCACGGTCTTCCATGTGACCGCCCGAACCGTGGCCACCCACGCCCTGTCGATCTTCGGCGACCACAGCGACGTGCTGGCCTGCCGTTCGACCGGCTGGGCCATGCTGGCCAGCGGGTCCATTCAAGAAGCCCAGGACTTGGCGCTGATCGCGCAATCGGCCACGCTGAAGTGCCGCGTGCCGTTCATCCACTTCTACGATGGGTTCCGCATTTCGCACGAAGTGAACAAGGTCGAGCAGCTTACCGAGGACGACTGCAAGGCCATGATCGACCTGGACCTGGTCAATGCCCACCGCGAGCGCGCGATGTCGCCCGAGCGGCCGGTCCTGCGTGGCACGGCCCAGAATCCCGACCACTTCTTCCAGGCACGCGAGGCCTGCAATCCCTTCTACGAGAAGGTGCCGGGGCTGGTCCAGGAAACCATGGACGAGTTCGCCAAGCTGGTGGGTCGGCAGTACAACTTGTTCGACTACTACGGGGCCCCCGACGCCGACCGCGTCATTGTCATCATGACCGCCGGATGCGGCGTGGTTGAGGAAACGGTCGACAAAATGGTGGCCGAAGGCGAAAAGGTCGGGCTGGTGAAGGTCCGGCTGTATCGCCCGTTTGATAGCAAAGCGTTTGTCGACGTGCTGCCGAAAACGGTGAAGACCATCGCCGCGCTCGACCGCACCAAGGAACCGGGCTGTGCAGCCGAGCCGCTCCACCAGGACGTGGTCACGGCGCTGGCCGAGCACTGGGCCGACGGCGCGATGCCGAAGGTGGTGGGCGGACGTTACGGGCTCAGCTCGAAAGAATTCACCCCGGCCATTGTCAAGCCCGTGTTCGACGAGTTGGCCAAGGCTGAACCCCGAAATCATTTTACCTTGGGCATCATCGACGATGTGACCGGCACGAGCCTGCCGTTCGACGAGAGCTACTCGACCGAGGCGCCGGATGTGACCCGCGCCGTCTTCTTCGGCCTTGGCAGCGACGGCACCGTGGGCGCCGTGCGCAACACGTGCAAGATCGTGGGTGAGAACACGCCGATGTACGCGCAAGGGTACTTCGTATACGACTCGCGCAAGGCGGGTTCGCTCACCGGGTCGCACTTGCGCATCAGTCCGCGGCCCATCAAGGGCTCCTACCTGGTCCACAGCGCCAACTTCGTGGCGTGCCACCAGTCGCACTTCCCCGACCGGCTGGACATGCTTTCGATGGCCGAGCCGGGCGCCACGTTCCTGTTGAACAGTCCGTTCGGCCCCGACGAAGTGTGGGACACGCTGCCGATCGAAACCCAGCAGCAGATCATCGATAAGAAGCTGAAGTTCTGGGTGGTCGACGCGTACCACGTGGCCAAGGAGGCCCAGATGGGCGTCCGCATCAACACGGTCATGCAAACGTGCTTCTTCAAGCTGTCCGGCATTCTGCCCGAGGACGAGGCCATCGCGCAAATCAAGGGCGCCATCAAGGCCACGTACGGCAAGCGGGGCGAGACGGTCCTGCAACGGAACTACGCCGCGGTCGACGGGGCCCTGGGTTCGCTGAAGGAGGTCAAGGTGCCGGAGAAGGTTACCTCGACCAAGCACCGGATTGCCTCCGTGCCCGACGACGCGCCGGAGTTCGTCAAGGAACTCCTCGGCGAGATCATCGCGAACCGGGGCGACCACATCCCCGTGAGCAAGTTCCCGGTCGACGGGACCTTCCCAACCGGCACGACGAAGTACGAGAAGCGCAGCATCGCCCAAGAGATTCCTGTCTGGGACAAGGACGTGTGCATTCAATGCGGTCAATGCTCGCTGGCTTGCCCGCACGCCACCATCCGCATGAAGGTGTGCGATCCGGCTCTCCTTGACGGCGCGCCGGACACGTTCGTAACGGCCGATTACAAGACCAAGGAATACCCGGGCTGGAAGGTTCGCCTTCAGATTTATCCCGACGACTGCACCGGATGCGGTCTGTGTGTGGACGTGTGCCCGGCGAAGAACAAGCAGGTGGCCGGCCGGAAGGCCATCAACATGGAGTGGAAGCTCGATCACCTCGAGCGCGAGCAACGGAACCTGGCGTTCTTTGAAACGCTCCCGTACCCGGATCGGCATTCGGTCAAGGCCGATACGATCAAGGGCTCGCAACTTCTGGAGCCGCTCTTTGAGTTCAACGGGGCCTGCGCCGGCTGTGGCGAAACGCCTTACGTGAAGCTCATTACGCAGTTCGTGGGCGACCGCATGATGATTGCCAACGCCACCGGCTGCTCGTCGATTTACGGTGGGAACCTGCCGTGTACGCCGTACACGACGAACGTGCATGGGCATGGGCCCACGTGGTCGAACTCCCTGTTCGAAGACGCCGGCGAGTTCGGCTTCGGCATGCGATTGGGCGTCGATCAGCAGATCGAATACGCTACAATCCTCCTGCAGAAGCTGGCCTCGAAGCTGGGCGACAACCTCGTCGCGGAACTGGTCAACAACCGGCAGGAAACCGACGAGGAAATCGCCAAGCAGCGGGCCGCGGTAGCCGAACTGAAGAAGAAGCTTCCGTCGATCGACGCCCCCGAGGCAAAGGCCCTGCTGGGCTCAGCCGATTTCCTCATCCGGCGGAGCATTTGGAGCTTCGGCGGCGACGGCTGGGCGTACGACATCGGGTTCGGCGGCCTGGACCACGTGTTCGCCTCCGGCCGCGACCTGAACATCTTGGTGATGGACTCGGAGGTGTACTCGAACACGGGCGGGCAGGCCAGCAAGGCCACCCCGCGAGGCGCCATCGCCAAGTTCGCCGCCGGCGGCAAGCCGAGCCGCAAGAAGGATCTCGGCATGATCGCCATGAGCTACGGCTGCGTGTACGTCGGCCAGATTTCCATGGGCGCCAACCCGATCCATGCGTTGCGCACCATCCGGGCCGCCGAGGCATACCGCGGCACCTCCCTGATCATCGCCCTGAGCCATTGCATTGGCTGGGGCATCGACGTGTCCATCGGCATGCAGTATCAGAAAGAGGCCGTCCAGTGCGGCTACTGGCCGCTATACCATTACGACCCGCGCGAGCCGAAGGCCTTCAGCCTCGACAGCAAAGCGCCGCAGGGCACGTTCAAGGAGTTCGCCTTGAAGCAGGCACGGTTCGCCATGCTCGCCCGCAGCAAACCGGAGCAGTCGGAACGGCTGCTCCAACTGGGTCAGGAGGATGTTGACGTCCGCTGGCATCTCTACTCGCACCTGGCCGCGATGCAGCCGGGCGGCAACGGAGGGGGCAGCGGAGAGGAAGCCACAAAATCGGAAAAGGAGGTGAAGGCATGAGCGTTGAATTGAGCACCACATATCTCGGATTGAAGCTTCAAAACCCGCTGGTCGTCGCCGCGTGCCCGCTCACGTTGCAAGTCGAGTGGCTCGAACGGCTGGAACAGGCCGGCGCCGGCGCGGCCGTGCTCGCCTCGCTGTTCGCGGAGCAGATCGAACACGAGGAGGCTGAACTGCAGGCCGCTTCGGAGTACGGCTCCGACTTCTACGCTGAGCACTCCAATTGGTACCCTGACCAGGGCGAGTACCGCTCCGGTCCGGCCATGTACCTCGACCACATCGCCGCGGCCAAGAAGGCCGTGTCGATGCCCATCATCGCCAGCCTCAACGGCACGTCGACCGGCGGGTGGGTCAAGTACGCCAAGATGATGCAGGAAGCCGGCGCCGACGCGCTGGAATTGAACATCTATTTCATCGCGGCAGACATCGAAGCGTCGGCCGCCGACGTCGAGAAACGGTACACCGATCTCGTGGCTGCGGTCAAGGAGTCCCTCTCCATCCCGCTGGCAGTCAAGGTCGGCCCGCATTTCAGCTCGCCGGGCAACATGTGCCTGAAGCTGGCCGAGGCGGGTGCCGACGGCCTCGTGTTGTTCAACCGCTTCCTCCAGCCCGACATCGACCTCGATGCCCTCGAAACCTCGCCCCACTTGGAGCTGAGTTCGCCCGCCGAAATGCTCCTGCCGCTCCGCTGGGCGGCCATCTTGCGCGGCCGCGTGAGCGCCTCGCTGGCGGTCACCAGTGGCGTGCATGACGGGCAGGGGCTGGCGAAGGTCCTGTTGGCCGGCGCCGACGTGGCCCAGGTGGCCTCGACCATCTACCTGAACGGGTTTGATCACGTCGGCCGGATGATCCGGGACTTGACCGCCTGGATGGTCGAGAAGGGGTACGACTCGGTCGAGCAGCTTCGCGGCAGCATGAGCCAGCAGAACTGCCCGCAGCCGGCTGCCTTCGAGCGCGGCAACTACATGAAAGTGCTGACGAAGTTCACCGGCAAGCCCGTCTGACCGGAGCCGCCGGTACGCACTGCCTGAAACCTTTTCGGGGGCGACGGATTCCGTCGCCCCCGTTTCATTGCGCGCGCTCGACCGTGGTGGTTGTGCCAACAGCCGGAGCGTATCCCAGGGTTGCGGTTTGCCGTCATCGTCCCGCTTCACGCGGGAAAAATGAGGCGGTCCCTGGGAGATGGCAGTTTCTACACCAGCCCCCACCGCTTGCGCAGAAACCACTCCGCGCTAAGAAGGCCGACCAACGTGAGGAACACGGACCAGGTATCCCAAAGGGATCGCTTGGTTTCGCGCTCGACGAGAAGCTCATCGGTCTCAGCGGCAAGGCGGCGGACCAGCGCGGGCAGTTCCTCGGGCGCGAGCGCTTCGCCGCCCGTCAGCGATGCGAGGCTTTGCATGGTGGCGAAGTCGGCGCCGGGGTTGTCCAGCTCGAGGTCCTGCTCGAACACGAGGAACCGGGCACGGGAGGAGCCCAGCGGCTGCTGGTCGTGCGTGGCGGTCACCTCGAGGGCATAGTCGCCCGCCGTCTTCGCGTCGCGAATCGAGCCGAGCATCTCGGCATCCTGTCGGACCAGGTCGAGTGGTTGGGAAGTGCCGTCCGGGGCAACCAGCTTCGCTTCGAACCGGGCGCCCTGGAGCGGCTCGCCCGTGGCAGCCTGCGCGCCCACGGTGAAATCCACGCGCTCGGCCGGGGCGAACTGCCGCCGCTCCAGCCGCACCCAAACGCGGCCCTCGATCGATTCGTCCTTTCGCGCCAGCCAAAGGATGAGCTGCCGCCAGAAACGCTTGTGCTCGTTGTCGAACCCCTGCATCCACCATCGCCACGTGCTGTCGGCCGCGAAGGCCATGACGCGGCCGGCGCTGTAGGTGTGCGCAACCAGCAAGGGGGCATCGCCGGCCGCGGCCAACTCGATCGCGCCGGGCGCCAACAGCCTCCGTTGCAGCCGGTTCGCCCCTTCCAGCGGCGGCAGCTTCGACCACGCGGCCTGATTGGCTCGGCGATCAGCCGAAAGCAGAAGCGAAAAATGGCTCAGCCCCAAGGGGGTGGGCATCATTTGAATGGGCCCAGGCACGTGGGCGTCTTCGCGGATGGGAGCGTCAAACTGCTGGCGAGAGAAGCGGTCCATCCCCACCGGCAGCACCTGGGCGAGAGGCGTGGTGGCGTAGCCGCCGGGCCCGAAACTATGAAAGCCGCCTAGCATAATCAGCCCGGTCCCGCGGCGGACACTGTCAGCCAATTGGTTCATTTCCGGTTCGGTGAATGCGGTCGAGTCGAGGTCGCCCAAAATGACCACCTGATACTTGCCCGGCTTGAATCGTTCGGCCAAGTCGCCGGGGCGGGTTTCGGGCCTTTGCGGATCGATGCGTACATAATCCACCTGGATATCGGGCGAAGCGTCGAGCGCCCGGCGAATGAAACGCTGCTCAACACGGAGCGACCCTTCAAGGTAAAGTACGCTCAGGCCGCCGGGCAGCACGTTCACAAAGGTGCTGCGCTGGTTGTTCGTGGTAACCAGCTCACCCGCTTGCGGCGGCACCTCGAGCGTCAGTTTATATTCACCCGGCAGTTGCGGGGCGAAGTCAAGCTCCACGGGCAGAAGCTGTCCGCTGGTCGTGACTTGCACGTCCTGCTGGGCCACCAATTGCATTTTCCCCGGCTCGGTTTCAAACAACAACCGAACGGGCAGCGTACGGTTCACGTAGCCATCGGCGCGCACCTCGCCGCTGACGGCCAACCGGTTCTTGACAAACACCGTGGGACTCGCCAACAGGCGGGTAACGGCCACGTCCTGCGCCTGTCCAAGACCCCGCGACTGACCGAAGGGAAAGGTATACATCGGGGCTCCGAGCCGCCGGAGCGTCGCGGCGGCGGTTTGCGGCGGCGTATCGAACGGCGGGTAAGCCCGCTGTGCGCCGTCGCTCAGCAGCAGCACACCCAGAAGTCGCTTGCCCGCCTCCTGCCGCAACACCTCTTCCAGTGCGGCACCGATAGCGGTCTGTTCTCCGGCAGGGTCTTCAGGCAGCCGGATGCGCCCGCCTTCGGTAGGGAGCCTCTGCGCGGTACGGTCAAAGGAATAGGCCCCCAACTCGAACTCGCTCGCAATCTGCCGCAGGTCGTCTTCGGCGGCTTTCAGGGCCTCGTTCAGTGCGGCCCAGCGCGGTTTGCCTTGGAGCATATCGCGCACCGACATGCTGCGCGACTGGTCGATCAGCATTACCAGGGTGGCCGCTTGCCGACTCGTTTCGGTGTACACGAGCGTGGGCCGGAGCATGAGCATAAGCACCAAGGCGATCACACCCGCGCGCAGCGCCACCAATCCGACTTGCCGCCATCGGCCCATATTTCCCGCCCGCGGTCGTACCAGCAACAGCGCAACGAGTACCACCGCCGCCGCGCCGACGAGCAGGTAGCTGTCCGTGATGGGGTTGAGGGTCAGTCGCATTATTCCCGGTAAAACCGATTCGATACAAGATGCTCGGCGCCCAGGACGACAATCAGCATGAGCATCAGCGGCGTGAACAATTCACGGCCGACGCGGGCCTCGCGCTGTTTGCCTTCCAATTGTTTGCGGTCGCGGGCGAGTTGGAACGGCATCGGTCCGAAGATGCGCCGGAGTTGCTCTTCGCCGATGCGGCGCAGTTCGGTTTGTTGCGGGGCCAGGTTGACACTGAACCCTCGGTCGAACCCCTCGCGCCCTCCCGCCTGGACGCGATAGTTCCCCGGTTCGTCGGTCGCGCTCACCAGCAGCACGTTCCGGTTCAGGTCGGGTGTGACGGGCAGTTTCAGCTTGCCGGGGGTACTCAGGGTATAACGCGAGCGGCGCTGGGCAGGATCGAGCCGGAGCGCCGCCGTTTGCCCCGCGACGTAGTTCAATTGCTCCTCGCTGCTGCCCACCAGGTACGCCGCCAACTCGTTCGCCAGGATCAGGAAGGGCCAGGCCTCGCCCACGGGCAACAGGTTCCACGGGTTGCGGTGCGGCCGGTCGGAAACGGGCGTGGTCAGGGTCATTGCGCGGCCGTCGCCGACCGGACGCTCAATGAGCGCCGGCGCGCCGTCGCTGAAGGGCACGACGACACTCGCGTCGGCGGCCAAGTCGGCAAGCTGCCAGTAGCGAAACACCGGGAAGGCGCTCCACGGCACGGCGTCGGCCTGCCCGCGGAACGCGGCGGTGACTGGGTGCTGATAATCGGCGGGGGCGAAGTACACATCGCCGCCGGGACGCCGCGCCTGGCGCAACAGGGGGGCCGGAAGGATCGCCTGCGCCTGCGACTCGTTGAATGAATCGACCGCCGCGGCATTTCTCCCCAAAAACACCGCCACGCCACGCCCCTCGGAGGCGAACTCCGCCAAACGCTTCCAGACGGCCGGCTCCATGGGGCCGGGATCGACCAGGCACACGGCCGACCAGTCGCCCGCGAGGCGGTCCGAAAGGCTATCGAGCGAGGTGACCTGACACGCAAATCGCGCTTGGCCGCGCTTGCGAAACATGCTGGGCGCCAGCGCCTCGGTCAGGTACAGGGCGTAGGCATCGGCCGGGTCGGGCGCAGCCACCAGGATGTTCCACGGCGGCTGCACCTCGACGGTAAAGTATCGCACATCGTCCTCAGCCAGTGCGTCCTGGCCGGCAATGCGCACCTCGCCTTGATGGGCGCCAACCTCAAGGCCGCCCAGCCGGAACTCGACTCGCTGCGACCCGTCGGCTTCCACCGCAACCGTCTGCTGGCTGCGCCGCTGCTGTTGGCCTTCGGAGTCCGCCAAAACGACTTCCACGGTCCGTTCGCCGGCCTCGCCCATGCGGTGCAGGGCCGTTTCCACTTGCAGCGTACCACGGCTGGAAAGCACCTGCGAGGAAAGCCGCAATGCACCCAGTGCGTAATTCGACGGCTGCTCCACGCCCACGTCAATCAGGAAAACCGCCGCGCCGGGCACGGCGGTAAGGCGGTCCTGAAGCCTGGCGACCTCGCCGTCCGGCCAGCCCGCCCGACTCAAATCGGTAAACACATAAACCTCGCGGCTGGGCAGGTCGCTCTCGGAAAGCAGCCGCAGGGCATCCTCGATCACGACGGGAAGGGATTGCGAATTGGCCACCGGATCGAGCCGCCGGACCCGATCGCGCGCCGAACCCAGGTCGACCTCAAACGCCGACGGCCCAAGCCGGGTATTGAGCACGGCAATTTGACTGTCGCGCGGAAGTTGCCCGAGCAGCCATAATCCGAACTCCTGCGCCGCTTCAAGCCGCGTGCGGTTTTCCGCCCGATACTGCATGCGCGGCGCGGCATCGAACACCAGCACCGCCGCAATCGGCGCCTCCTGGCTGCCCATCGCTCCGGCCCACCGGAGCGTGGGACGTGCCAGGGCCAGTGCCAACAAAGCAATCGCAGCCGCTCGCAGCAACAGCAACAGCAGATGCCGCAGCCGCAGCCGGCGCTGGTTCGTCTCGTGGCGACGCGCAACGAACCGCAACGCCGGAAACTCCAGCCGCTTCGGCTTCTGCCGCATGATCAGGTGCAGCACGAGCGGAACGGCTACCAGGAAGGCTCCGGCGAGTAGTGCGGGGGTAACAAAGGTCATCTGTTCAGTTTATCCCCGGGCGCTCCGGTTCACCAGGTATTCCATCAAGGCGCGGTCGAATTGCATACTGGTGTCGAGCGGGACGTAGTCGATGCGCGCCTGGACACATTCGCGGCGGTAACGCTCCCGAAACGCGTCAACCTCCGCCAGGTAATCGCGACGGAACCCATCGGCGTCGATAGCGAGTTTCCTGTGATCTTCGGGGTCTTCCAGTTCGACCATGCCGCCGAACGGAAAGCGGACCTCGGCCTCGTCGAGAATGTGGAACACGATCACGTCATGGCCGCCGTGCCGAAGCCGGTACAGCGATTCGAGCACGGCGTCGGGCTCGGCCAGCAGATCGCTGAATACCATCACCAAACTGGCGTGCTTCAGCATCGCCGCTACCTGAATCAGGCTGGCGGCGATGTCCGTCTCGCCCTCCGGCTTCAACCGGGCCAGCAGCGAAAGCAGGTCGCCCAGGTGCGAACGGCGCGAGCGGGGCGCCAGGCTGCCGCGCAACTTCCGGTCGAAGGTAAGCAGCCCCACGGGATCCTGCTGGTGGATCATCAGGTACGCCAGGGCCGCAGCAAGGCAAATGGAATAGTCGAACTTCGTCAACTCCTGGCGGTACGTGTAGCCCATCGATCGGCTCAAGTCCATCACCAGGTAACCCGTTATGTTCGTCTCGGCTTCAAACTTCTTGACATAATACTTATCGGTCTTGGCGTACACGAGCCAGTCAATATCCTTTGGGTCATCGCCGGGCGTATACCTCCGGTGTTCGCTGAACTCGACCGAGAAGCCATGGAACGGGCTGGCGTGCAGGCCCTGCAGGAACCCCCTGACGATGAACTGCGCGCGCAAGTCAAGCCGCTTGATTTGGTTGACAACCTCGGGCTTCAGGTAGCGTTCAGCGGACGGCATTACTTCCGATCGTATTTCGGTATTTCCGGAGTCGGGGTTTCGCGCAGGAGGCGTTCGATGATGTCTTCGGACGCAAGCCCCTCAGCCTGGGCCTGGAAGTTCGTGCTGATGCGATGGCGCAACACGGGCACGGCAATCTTCTGCACGTCGTCTACCGCCACCGAAAACCGGCCGTCCATGGCGGCCAGCGCCTTACCGCCGTGGATGAGGAACTGCCCGGCCCGCGGACCGGCACCCCAGTCGACCAGCTCCTGCACGTATTTCGGCGCCGAGGGGTCTTTCGGCCGGCTGGCACGCACCAGCCGCGCCACGTACTGCACGATGTATTGGCTCACCGCCACGGAGCCGACCAGCTTTTGCAGATTCACGATCGCCTTGCTCGACAAGACGCGGCGGATCTCCACCGCTTCCTGCCGTGT
>SKZG01000140.1 GCA_007127495.1 Planctomycetales bacterium | reverse complement strand
CGATCGGTTTTTCGCAATTTGGGCACTTGATGCGGCGTTCGGCGAACTTGTCGGGAACACGAAACCGCTTCTTGCACTCGTTGCACTGGATGTCGATGGGCACGGCGGGCCTCTGTATACATGCGTTCAGTTTACGGCGACCTCCGTGCCACCTATTACGATCTTACTCTACTAATTCGCCACGTAGAGCGAAAGACGGGGGGGGCGCTGAATTCGGCATCCCGGACTACCGCAGCCCCAGGGCCCGGCGAACGATCCAGTCGTGAAAGCGATCGGGAAGCATCCGCAAGGCCTTGAACGCAAGCCGCGATTCCCAAGTGACGTAATAGCGGGTGCGCGGACGGCGGGCTGAGACGGCCTGGACGACGGCGCGCACGACACGTTCCACAGGCACGGCTCGGGCCGCCAAGCCTTCGACGGCCTTTCGCATCGCGGCAGAATCATCAGCGTAAATGTCCAGCGATTCGGACGCCAGCTTCGCCGCAATCGCATCGCTCGTTGCCTCCGACTTTTGCCAGATGGGCGTCTGCGTTGGTCCCGGCTCGATCAGCACCACATCGATCCCCCAGTGACGGAGTTCAACCCGCAGGCTATCGCTGACAGCTTCCAGGGCGTGCTTCGACGCTGCATAAGCGCCCAAGTACGGTGACGCGACGGCGCCGTTGACCGAGCTGACGTTCACCAAGCGCCCGCTCGATTTGCGCAGCAGGGGAAGGAATGCCTGAGTCATGGCCAAGGTGCCCATCAGGTTCACCTCCAGTTGCTGCCGAAAGGATTCCAGAGGCAGGATTTCCAGCGGGCCGGCAATGACAATGCCCGCATTGTTCACCAGCGCGTCAAGCCCCGCATCGCCGACCACCTGCGTCACCTGGAGTGCCGCGTCCTGGATGGCCGCCTCTTCGGTCACGTCGACCAGGAGCGTTTGGATGTCCCCGCCGTGCTCTGCGGCAAGACTTCGCAGCCGATCCGCATCAGCCGGTTGGCGCACTCCGGCGAAAACCTGCCAACCGCGGCGGGCCAACTCGAGCGCGCACGCGGCCCCAATACCTGTCGACGTCCCGGTAATGAGCACCGTTGGAGCGGGGTTCGATTGCATGATGTTTCCTTGGGCGTATCAGCCCACTTGGTTCCGCAGGGACACAAAATATGCTGCCAGTACTCCGGCCATGAGGAGCATCAGCCAAGATACCTCCCGGCGCCGGCCACCGGCGAGCTTGATCACCGGATAGGCGATGAAGCCCAGCGCGAGACCGTCGCCGATGGAGTATGTGAGCAGGACGCCAATGACGGCTCTTCCGTTTCTAGGTGCAGACAGCCTTTGTTTCAGGGACGGCACACGGCGTGTGCCTACTACAATGAAGAGGCCTGCACCTAGAAACGGAAGAGCCCCAATGACGATGAGAAACGACGGGATCGCCGGCTGGAGAAAGACGATGTACGCCATGGTCAAGAAGGTCGTCCCCCCGGCCAGCAATTCCGTCCGGAAATCCGTACCGTGCTCTTGTAGTTTAAACAGGCGTTCAAACATAGACCGACCCGCGAACGGTTATGGTGCCGCAAATTTGGCTGCATAATAGCTCCGGCCCCGATGAAGCGTCAATACGCAATGGACTGCGCAGCGCGGGCAACTCGAAATGGGGGCATTTCTTGGCCCCTCGAAGACATGCTGAAGTCGCGCTCGTAACATTTATCTTGTGTCACTCGAAAGATGACCAAAAAAAGGCAATTTCTCGGTTTCTTGCCAGGGTCTTCCGCGTCGGGGCTTTGGGAGGTATACTTTGGCCGTAACGCAACCGTTCGACGGGGGCCAGTTTTCCCCGTAAACGGCCACCTTCGGTTGAACGAATTTTGCCTACTTGGGAACTGACTTTCTATGCGGACTGTGGACATTTCACGGAACTGGCGGGATGCTGACCTGCCGGAACAGATCATCGACTTGCTGCAAAACTGCAAGTCGCTTTACTTCCCGCAAAGCCGTGAAGAGGTGCTCTCCCTGGCCATGGGTGGGCAGGAGGGCGGTAACTTCGAAGTCGCCTACGACGTGCCCGGCCACGGACGCGTCGTGGAGGCCACTGTGGCCAAGTGCCGCAATGGCTTGGCCGTCAACTACATAGAGCCCTACATGCGGCGACGGGATCCGGAGTGCTCCGTGATCGGCGACGCACGGCCCACCGACAAGCAGTCGTACGAGAGCCGGTTCGCCAGCCCATTCGACGCAGTTCGCGACGAGACCTTTCAGTGGCTGAAGGATCAGGATTTGGCCGTCTTTGCCTTCATTTTGGGGGGGTTCGATCCGCGTACTGGGCACGGCGCACTGCTGATCGCGCCGAAGAATGCGGGGTTCTTCATCGGCGGATTGGCCGACCTCCAGGAGATGCTGCCGCCGGAGCAAGTGCCCGAAGGCTTCCGGGTGCGAGCCGCTGTCTATGTCGCCCCCCCGTTTCGCCATACCCACTTCGCAGGCAAGCAAGTGGTCGTGCATAACCGGACCGAACAGGTCCACGAGGTATTCTCGTACAACCTGTATCCTGGCCCCAGCGCGAAGAAAGGGGTGTATGGCGTACTACTTGCCATTGGGGAGGACGAAAAGTGGCTCACGCTCCATGCCTCGACTGTCCAGGTTGTCACGCCCTACGACAATGTTACCACCATCATGCATGAGGGAGCTAGTGGTTCGGGCAAGAGCGAAATGCTCGAATATGTTCACCGTCAAGAGGATGGTCGGCTGTTGCTCGGGAAGAATGTGCTAACCGGCGCAGAGCGCCGACTGGTGTTAAACCAAGCCTGCGCCCTTTGGCCGGTGACCGACGACATGGCCATGTGCCACCCGGAGGTGCAGGATCGGGGCGGATACCTGCGCGCCTACGACGCGGAGCAAGCCTGGTTTGTGCGCCTTGACCACATCCGGCACTACGGCACGGATCCGCATCTGGAAGAGCTTACCGTGCATCCTCCTGCCCCGCTGATTTTTCTGAACTTGCAGGGAATGCCGGAGGCCACATGCCTGATTTGGGAACACATCGAGGACGAACCCGGCGTCCCCTGTCCGAACCCGCGAGTCATCCTGCCGCGACGCTATGTACCGAACGCGGTCCATGACACGGTGGAGGTCATGATCCGGAACTTTGGCGTCCGTACGCCGCCATGTACGGCCGAGCACCCCACATACGGCATCATTGGTTACCTGCACATCCTGCCTCCGGCGTTGGCATGGCTATGGCGGCTTGTAGCTCCACGAGGACACGCAAACCCTAGCATTACGGAAGGCGGCGGACTGACCAGCGAAGGCGTCGGCTCCTACTGGCCGTTCGCCACCGGCCGCATCATCGACCACGCGAACCTGCTACTGAGGCAGATACAACAAACACCAAAGGTCCGCTACTGCCTGACTCCAAACCAGCATGTGGGTGCGTGGCGGGTCGGTTTCATGCCCGAATGGATCGCCCGCGAATACCTCGGCCGGCGCGGGACAGCCAAATTTCCGCCGGGTAAGCTTCAGCCCGCCCGCTGCAACTTGCTGGGGTACACGCTCCAAACCATGCAGGTTGAGGGGACCATCCTTCCCACGTGGCTGCTGCGCGTTGACGAGCAGGCGGAAGTGGGCACGGAAGGATACGACCACGGTGCCTTAGCACTCCGCGAGTTTTTTCTTCGAGAACTTCGCGGCTTCCTTCAGACGGGGCTCGATACCCTCGGCCAGCGGGTTGTTGAATGTTGCATGGACGGCGGTGACGCCGCCGACTACGAGGCCCTGTTGCCTAGTGTCGATTCGGTTAGCTAGCGGCCCGAGCGACGGCCGCAGCGAGTTCGAGGGCTGGGCCGGCCGGCTCGGCAATGCACCACTGTCGGTCCGACAGAACGCGTCGCCAGGTTTCGGTCATCCGACGCACGGTGTCGACCCGTCGGCCCGGGAATAGAAAATGTGGATAAACGGCAATGTACTGCACTGGTAGCCGTTCGATGCTCGGTAGGACACGGTCCAGGTGGGGCTCCCCTATGGCGGCAAACGCGGTGATTGCACGCTCAATTCCCAACCGCGAGGCAAGGGCCTGAGAGAATCGCCGGGTTTCGTCGAGTGCCGTCTCGCAACGGCTACCGTGCGCGATAAGCAGCAACGCCGTGTGGGCTGCCACTGCGCCGCAACGGGCCATGGCCTCACGGGTTCGACTCACCGCCAATTCGATCAATTCCGGCCAGTCGCCCACGTGCCGGGCAACCTCGACGGAAAGCCCGGAGTTTTCCCGGGCAACTTGCTCGACGATCGCCGGAATATCGCGCGCGACATGCGCACCGCGGACCAGAAACAGCGGCACCAGCGTGGCTTGTCGAACACCGCGCGTGGCCAATCAGACAAGCCGCTCGGCAAGGCTTGGGGTCCGGCATTCCAAGAAGGCAATTTCCACAGGAATTCCGGGAAGGCGTTCGGCCGTTCTCTCGGCCAGCGAGCGGGCCGCGTCCATGGTGCGGTCATCGCGAGCCCCATGCGCGGCCAGCAACACACCGCGGAGGGGTAGTGGTTCAGTCGCTTTGTCGACGATGACAACAGACGGAGGGCGAACGGCGCCGCGCTGCGCAGCCGGTCCGATGTCGGCGAGCGTCATCTGAAGTACCTCTTGTTCAGGACTACGGCAGCGCCGTACGGCGGTAATCGGCGTTGACGGCGAAAGGCCACGGTCCATCATCGCTCGGCTCCAGTGCGGCGCGCTGGTAACACCCATGTAAAGGATCAGGGCCCCGGGAAAGTGCGTCAGGGCCCCGTAGTCGAACGGGGCACCGCCTTTACCGGCCCGCTCGTGGCCGGTCAGCAATGCCACGGCGGAACCTTTCGCACAGCCGGCCGCGAGTCCGGCCGTGACGCCCGGGATGACCTCGTACGGGACCCCAGCGGCTCGCAATGCGGCCAGTTCATCGGCGGTTCGGGCGAAGATGCTCGGATCGCCGCCCTTGAGCCGCACCACGACTCGGCCACTGCGAGCGGCCTCGACCATGCGCGAGTTGACTTCGGGCTGTGGCAGGGTGCGGCCGGTGCGATGATGCCCCAAGCACACGCGCTCGGCTGCCTCCGGTGCATGGTCGAGTAGCGCCGGATTGGCCAGATAGTCGTAGAGCACGAGGTCGGCGCGTCGAAGGCAGTCGGCCCCCCAAAGAGTTATCAAACCAGGATCGCCTGGCCCTGCACCCACCAAGTACACCATCGCTGGAGCGGATCGCATCAGAGCCCCATGCCCACAAACCCGCCGGACGAGTCCATCTCGGCCGCCAATCGCTGCATCCGAGCGACCGTCTTCTGCAGGTCGCCCGCCGCGATATACCGATCGAACTCCACCTGAACCGCCCGAGCCACGGTTTCGCGGAACCATTCGACCACCGGCGTGGTGAGCCAGTCACACACATCGTGCGTCAGTTCCACAACGAGGTCGGAGCCTTGCGTGGTGCGGTCGTCTGAGTCGGTCAGTACGGTCCCCCGAAATGCGAATTCCAGCATTCCGATGTCCGGGTCGTTGGTCAAATGGAACACGCACCGAGCGTTATAGAGGTAAAACGTATTGTGTGCGCCGTGCTTTTGGACCGCCCGCCGAAGGTTCAAGGCGAGGGCTTGCTGCTGCGGCGTAGCGTCGGGGGGGGCGTCGAGTCGCGGGAGGGATCGCAACGGGAGGCAGTCGAATTCGATTTGTACGGAGTGGTCCACGGCAACCTCCAATCTTGGTGAGGGATGCATCGAGCCTCCATTCTAGGCTTCACCGCCGCCAGAGGAAAGGTGACGGTCCCCTAAGAACGTCCCCTTTTTCGGCCGTAGGGCAATGTGCCCAAGTGTCTAAGGTCGTTTCGCCGACAGAAGACCCGCGATCGTCAGACGAATGCCAGGGCGATTCTCCGCTTCCGCCGGGTGGTCGCGGGGTAGGGTCTCGGACCAAATGCGGTTTTCCACAGTGGTACTATTACTAAAGTGACCGACAATGTTATAATAGCAGAAAACAGCTTCGACGGCCTTACCCTCGCCCCTGGCAGAGTGTATAAAGTGACCGCAATCGGCGTTGACGCCACGAAAACGATGAATGTTCCGCAAGTGCCTGATCATCTCGAAATAGACCAGAACCCGGCCCCCGTGAGCGAGGGGAAATGCTGCGGTTCGTGTCGAGGGGACGCCGGACCACCTTCATCTGGGGTTAAGACTACTACTTCGTGCGAGGGAAAACGTATCGCTTTGCATCCCGACATCTTTCCGGTTGCCCAGCCCACAAAGGAGCTGCTCGAGGAGTTGGAGGCGGCCAGTCGTTCGCTCGATGGAAAGCCCGCCGAGGAGATCCTCGCCTGGGCCGTTCGACGATATTTTCCTCGGTTTACGATGGCCACGGCCTTCGGGCCCGAAGGGTGTTTGATCCTTTCCATGCTGGCGAAGATCGAACCTCGAGTGTACGTCTTCAACTTGGAGACGGGCTACCAGTTCCAGGAGACTTTGGAATTGCGCGACCGAATTGCCCAGAAGTACGGTATCGTGGTCGACTTCCAGTATCCGGAAACCACCGTGGAGCAGTACGAGGCCCAGCATGGTGGACCGCTCTACGTCACAAACCCGGATCAATGCTGCTTCGACCGCAAGGTGCGGATACTCTATCGGGTAACTCGGCACTTCGACGCCTGGGCGAGCGGCATTCGGCGCGATCAAAGCCCGATTCGCGCCGACACACCCATTGTACGGTGGGACAAGAAGTTTGGACTGGTGAAGGTGAGTCCGTTGGCCAACTGGACGAAGCAGGATGTCTGGAAACGCATTGTCGAAGAAAAAGTTCCATATAATCCCTTGCATGACCGGGGTTACCCCAGTGTGGGCTGCTGGCCGTGTACCCGTCGCGTCCTCGATGGCGACTCCGACGACCGCGCTGGACGCTGGACCGGGTTCGCCAAAACGGAATGTGGCCTGCACACTGACTAGTTTGGGGTTGACCGGCGGCTCGTTACCGCATAGGGTGGCATGTAGGGATGTGGCGAGTTCGTCGTCGAATGGCCGGACTTCGGCGAGCGCGGCATATCTCAAACCGAAACTCGCAGCAAGACTCTCGGCCCGGCCCGGAAAGGTTTTTCTCCATGTCTGAAGTCAACCAAGGTGACGTTGTACGTATTCATTACGCAGGTCGTTTGGAAGACGGTACCGAGTTCGACAACTCACGAAATCGCGAGCCCTTGGAATTCGTCGCCGGCGCCGGCACCGTCATTCCCGGAGTCAGCCAGGGTGTCATTGGAATGAGCGAAGGCGAGGCCAAGACGGTCACCATTCCGCCCGACGAGGCATACGGCGAGCGAAACCCTGCATTGGAGCAAAAAGTTGACCGCGAGAACCTGCCCGAGGGCGTCCAGGAAGGATCGCAGCTTCGCGCGATGGCAGGCGACCGCGAAATCCCCGTTTGGGTCCGTAAGCTCGACGAGCACGAAGCCATCATCGACGCCAATCACCCCCTGGCGGGCAAAACGCTCGTATTCGACCTTGAAGTCGTGGGTGTCCAAGCGCAAGGCTGAATTAGCCCCGTGGGCGGTTCACCGGCAGAATGCGCACCGCGTGCGGTCATGGTGAAACGGGGGCGTCGACCTCCGTGCCTGTGGTGTCGGCGTCGGCGGGAGGTTCGTCCAGAACAGCCGCCGGCGCGGCGATCAGATCCGGAGGCACCACGCGCAATACGAATAGCACGCGATACCAATCCGTAGCAGCATCGTCGGCACCGGCGTCTTCTGCGGGCATGGCATCCAAGTGGTCGCTGTCCGCCACCGCTTTGCTGAACATTCGCATTTGGCGTTCGTCACCCACGGCCACGTCGCGCCGGACCTCCGGCTCGCCCGCAAGCATGTCAGCGTGTACCCGCTCCCGCTTTTCAAGCCGGCCATCCGTCGGATCCGTGGGACGGCGATTGAATCGCGTCAGACCTTGTTGGGACGGAACTCCGGGCGCCGGTTTGACCGATACGGCCAGGAATTGATCGGGGAGCTGAGTCAATCGATTGAGCGCGCCGGCCACTTGTTCCGGTGTGGCCTCGAAATAGACCACGTCGAATGCGTCGTCCCATTCCGGCGCCACGGGCTCTGCCGGAGCCAAAGATCGCTCGGCCCGGCTGAGCCGGGCGGCGCCGCGCGGCCCCGCTTGTGGGCGAACATCCATGTCGGCACGCTCCGGTCTCGACCGGTCACTCGCCGGAGCAATCTGCTGACTTGCGAGAATGTCGTCCAGTGCCCCCTGCCGGGCCGCTTCCGGTGTGATGTCGCATTGCACCAGCAAGACGGGTGCATCGGCGGGCATGCCGGATCGCCCCGATCTGCGGGTCATCCCGCCAAAGTCCTGCCTATAATCATCGAACCCAGCTTCCGTCCGCCGCTTGGTTTCCAAAGCTCCGGGTGGCGCCTCTGCGGCTACTTCAGAGGCGTCGAGTTCTTCAGGGGCGTCGAGCGGCATGGCCGGCGCCATGCGTGGCGCAGCAACTTCCGCCTCTGGGGCAGCAGGTCCGGGGGGTGCCGGTTCAGGAGGTGCGATTCCGGAGGAGGCGGCGTCCATCTCTGTCTCCAGCGGCGCGGCGTCTTCCCGAGAAGCAACGCCGTCGGGCATGGCCGGCGGCTCTGCCTCGGCATCTCTGGCGTGAAACGCTTCGCTTGCCTCATCGGATGGCCACAGTTCACCGGTTGCCGGCGGTTGTTCCCGCGCGCGCAACGCAGGACGACGAATCGAAGACTCCGGAGCGAGAGCCACGTCCCGCACTCGCTCCGGCTCCGGGGTACTCGTAAGCATAATCAGCAGGGCAATTGCTAAAGCGGCGGCCGACCATGCAACACCCCGCGAGGCAACCACTCGCCGGAGCAGCCTGCTCCAGCGCTGAGCCCTAGGCAACGGATCCCCGCTGGCGATCGGCGACTCCTTCGAAGTCGCCGGCCCGGCAAGGATGGCCCGCTCTGCCTGGTGAAGCACACGGTCGCTCAAGTCAGCATCGAGGCGCAGTTTGGGGAGCCCTTGAATGGTCGTGCTCAGGCTGCGCAATTCCTTGAGGGTTCGCCGGGCCGAGGGACTTTCGGCCAAGAACCGCTCGACGCGTGCCTGCTCTGCGATGGTCAACTCACCATCGAGATGGGCGCTTAGCAGTTCGTGTTCCGGCAAATCTTTCATGGGGTTTTCGTAGGTTCGTGGTCAGTAACCTGAGGTCTCCTCGGCAGTGAACAACTCTTTTAGCTCCTCGGTGAGCTGAAGCCGACCGCGATACAGACGGCTGCGCACCGTACCGACGGGCAGATCAAGGATGTCGGCGATGGTTTCATAGCTTAAACCGTCGATCTCTCTCAGCACGATCACTGCCCGATACTCTTCTTTCAGGCGGGCGATGGCGCAGCGAACTTGCTGGCATCGTTCCCTCCGCAACAGTGTGGCTTCAGGGCAGTCCCCGCCATCGACGGGTTCGGCCCCGGCGTCTTCTCGAGACTGATCAATGGAAATGGCCGGACGTCGGGTTCGGCAGTGGCTGACGGCCGAGTTGAAAGCAATCCGGTAAAGCCACGTGTAAAACGCGGCGTGGTGCTGGAATGACTCCAACTTCAGGAATGCTTTCACAAAGGTGTCCTGGACGATGTCTTGGGCGTCCTCGACATTGCCGGTCATATGCACAACCGTATTGAAGAGCCGGTCCTGGTACTTGCGGACCAACTCTCCGAAGGCCTCTGAGCGGCCAGCCAGGGTTTGCTCAATCAATTGAGTGTCGTCGTTCACCGCACTCACAAATAGTTGGACGCTTCAAAACATCGGAAAGTTTCATTTCGGGTGACCGTTCACGGAGACTGTCCCCAATTTTTCCGGCTCGAAGGGGCAACGTGACCGATCGTCGTTTCTTTTCGTATGATCCATCTTTCTTGTCGGCGTGTCAAACCCCCCGCCAGGCGGCTACCAAGCTGGGAACGGCTCAGGCACACCACCTCGCTTGGGGGGAATTTCAATTCTGCGGCAATTGGGGATCCTGTCAGCTCGGCCGCCTTGACAGCCCAGAAGGGTGGCGTGCTCGTACCCATGCGGCGGTGGCCCGATCTGCGTAGCAGCCCCCGGCGAAGTGTTACGAACAGGTAAACTTTACCGGCACCTTGGCCGATACGTGATAACAGCGCAAAATGAGTGTTCGATCCATGCCCATGTTGTCTCCAAGTATTTCCGAATCGGTTCATACCGCATGTACGGCCGCTGCACAAGAGGCGGGCGCGGCATTGAGCCGCGCGCTCGACTGCCAACTGACCCTTCAGGTCGACACACCCGAACGGGTGACGCCAGACAAGT
>SKZG01000379.1 GCA_007127495.1 Planctomycetales bacterium | reverse complement strand
TCTCCCGGAGTGCCGCCTTCAGCGATTGGAAGGCGATCGTTTCCGCCGGATTGTCGGCCCGCCGAAGGCTGTAATCGTATAGCAACAGCGCGCACACAATCGCGGAGAAAACACCGCCAACCAACCCAACGCGCACCATCAGATGGTACTCGGAAGATGCGTGAAAACCGGCGGGATTCGGAGCGGGGGCGGCCATCGGGCCGTCGGAAACGGAATGCGTCATAGGCGGCAAAGGGGGCAGGGGAATGAACCGAGCAATTGCATTTTAACCCCAAACGGCTCGCCCGGCCAGCGGAGCGGACGGGCGACAGGGGACAGAACGCTATTTCTGCTCTCTTTACCCCCCGCGCAGAGGGCCATTCAGAGGCGGCAAGTCGGAGGCAGTAGCGGCCCAGGAGGGCGACCATTACAATAACGACATGAAAGCGGCCTGCACCTATACTCGCCGCGTGCCGTTATTGCGCTTTTGTAGGATGGACATTCTTGTCCGTCTTCGCTTTGACGGGCTAAAGCCCATGCTACGGAAAACGCAGTTTTAGGCCGCGGCGAGTATAGAAACGGAAGAGCTAAAAAAGTACCGAGCCCCGCTGAACAGCGGAAGGCCCCTCAGGAAGGCGAAACGACGTTATGTTGATACCACGACGAGTTGCAATAGTCACCGCCCTGAATGTCATTTGCGCCACGGTGGCGCTTGCCGCTGAGCCTTCCTACCGCTGGAAGGCGGAGCAGGACCGTGTTTCTCTGCTGGCAGACGAGCAGGTGGTGTGGACCTTCCACTTCGCCGCCGACGAGGGTTGCCCATACCTTCACCCCCTTCGGCTGCCCGGTGGCCCGGTCATGACCGCGTTCGCCCCAGACGATCATCCGTGGCACCGGGGCGTGTGGTTCTCCTGGAAGTACCTTGACGGCGTGAACTACTGGGAGTTTGCCCGGAACCGGCCCAACCGCCCTGACGGTACGACTGCCGTCGTTGCCCCCGCGGCCATCCGCACGACAGAAAGCGCAGCCACGGTCAAGTTGAAGTTGGAGTACTCGAAGGATCGGGCGGTGCTGGTGGAGGAGCGGACACTGTGGTTCTCGGTTCCGCGGAGCGACGGTGCCTATACCATCGATTGGACCTCGAAGTTCACCGCGCAGGACCAGGACGTGGTATTCGACCGCACTCCGCCCGAGAGGGCGGCGTGGGGCGGCTATGCTGGACTGGGGTTCCGTGCGTCCAAGGACATGCAGCAGTTCCGAGCCATCGACAGCCAGGGACGCACCGGCCGGGCCCAAGCCCACGGACACCGGGCCCGATGGATGGACTTCAGCGGCGTCTTCGCGTCGAACGACCGCCCGCCCGTGCCAGTCGGCCTGGCGATCTTCGATCATCCTGCCAATCCGCGGCACCCGACGCGCTGGTATCTGTCCGACAGCGCCGGCCTGCCCTACTTCGGGCCGGCTCCGCTGTTCGGCGAGCCGATGACCTTGAACGCGGGCGACTCGTTCTCTCTCCGCTATCGCATCCTCGTCCATCCAGGCTTTGGCGATGCTGCGAGCCTGGAGAAGGAATACCACGACTTCGCCGATTGACCTCCCCGTGCCGACTTGCAGCCTGCTCGGTGCTGTCGCTGCTGGCAGCGCATGCATGCAAGAACAGTGAATTGCCGCCATTTGGGCTTGCCGTTGCGTCCAAAATGTCATAAGCTAATCGGCACGGCTCTTCCTGAAAACGGAAGAACCGTCGGTATCCGAGTTGTGAACTCCGGGCAGCGAGTCAGGGACGACCGCTTACGAGGGCAGGAGGCTGTTGCCGATGAGTATGATCCAGGAAACGCGCGTTGGACCTATGGATGGGTGCAACGACGTATGGCGGTCCGATCTTTCCGATGACGCTACCGTCCGCATTCTCGGCGCCACGGTGCGGCGGGCCACGTTGCGAACTCGGCAATGGCTGCTGGATGAGCAGGACGCCGAGGGCTACTGGTGTGCCGAACTCGAAGGCGACACCATCCTGGAAAGCGAGACGATCCTGCTGCTCGCTTACCTTGGCCAGGAACAAACGCCGCTGGCGAAACGGCTGGCGTCCTATCTGATCGAGAAGCAGATGCCCGACGGCGGCTGGGCCATGTATCCCGGCGGAAACGTCGAGATCAGCGCCAGCGTGAAGGCCTACTTCGCGCTGAAGTTGACCGGCCACGATCCCAGCGCCGAGTACATGCAACTCGCCCGGCAGGCGATCCTCCACCACGGCGGCGCCGATGCAGTCAACAGCTTCACGCGATTCTATCTGGCCATGCTCGGGCAGATATCCTACGACCAGTGCCCCGAGGTGCCGCCCGAAGCCGTACTCCTGCCCAAATGGCTGCCTGTCAGCCTGCACCGGGTGAGTTCCTGGTCGCGAACCATCATCGTGCCGCTATCGGTCGTTTCCGCGTTGCGGCCGGTGCGGGAAGTCGATCCGCGGTTGGGCATCCGAGAGCTTTTCCTCAGCGAGCCGGAACGATGGCCGCGTCTTCGCTGCCCGGGGCTGCCCGGCGGTACGGGATGGCTGAGCTGGGATTGCTTCTTCCGCACCATCGACCGGACGCTGAAGTGGTGCCGACGTCAGGGGCTCTTGCCGCTGCGCCGCCGTGCCTTGGCAGCGGCCAAGGAGTGGATGCTCGCCCGCTCCGAGCACAGCGA
>SKZG01000543.1 GCA_007127495.1 Planctomycetales bacterium | reverse complement strand
CACCGACTGATTTGCCCCACGAGTTTGCCGTTGGCGTCTACCACCGGCAGCCGCCGGAATCGGTTGCACACGAACAGTTCCGCGACTTCCATGAGCCCGGTGTCGGGCGGCACGGTACACAGAGCCGTCGACATCAGATCGCGCACCAGCGCCGTGGGCAGGTTGTGATACTGCGCGTTGGTGAGCGTCTTCATGCAATCGCGCTCGGAAAGCATGCCCACAAGACGCCCGCCCGCGTCGACCACCGGCATGCCGGATATGCCATGCCGCAACAGGGCGTCGATCGCGTCGTGAGCATCGGTTTCGGGCGTGACCGTCACGAGCTTCCGGACCATGAAGTCCTGCACTTTGAACGGGATGGACATGGGCGAACCTGCCTCTCTGTCTAGGTTTTTGTGCTGCCCGTCAGGGCTTAGCTTCCTCCGCCTTGCACAACCGGAGGTCCGATACGGGGTGCTCCGGCCTCACCAGGCTGCGTTGCCAATCGACCGCGAGCATGACGACGTTGATTCCGGAGCCGATGCCGAGCAAGCCCACGCGATCGCCGCGCTGCAAATGGCCTTGTTCAATTCCCAGCGCCGCGCTGGTTGGGAGCGCCGCGGAGCCGGTGTTGCCCAGCCAATCGAAGGTTGCAAAGTCGATGGCCGGATCCAGCCCCAGGGCCTCCAGCATCAGGCGATGGTGTGCCCGCCCCACCTGATGACAAAACGTCTTTGCCAGGCAGCGGCGGTCCCATCCGACGCAGTCGAGAAACTGCTCGAACGTTTCCTTGGCCACAGCGACCCCCTCGCGAAGCAGCGCCTCGCTATCGGTTGCCATGAATTCGGTAAGCCCTTCGCTCTGGCACAGCCGGCACCCATCGGTATTCGTGCGAAAAGCGCCGCCGAGCAGGCGATTGCCCGTGCGGCTCAGCTCGCGATCGGCCAGCACGACGGCGGCGCTGGCCGACCCGATGGTCAACGACGCGAAGGCCGGTTTGATGTCGTTGCGGGAAAGTGCCGCCTGCGCGTTGAGCCGCTCGATCGTCGTTTCGACGAGATTGCGGCTGCTTTCGGTGCCAACCACCACGCCGGCGCGAATTTGCCCCAGCTCAATCATGCATGCCACTTGGATGATGCCGTTGAGGAGCCCGAGACAGGCGTTGGAAACATCATAGACCAGGCAATCGCGGTCGAGGCCAAGGCCATGATGCACACTGCACGCCGTAGCCGGTTCCAGAAAGTCGCGGCAGACCGAGCCGTGAACGAGCGCCCCGATTTGGCATGGTTCAATGCCGGCCAGACGGATTGCTTTTTCCGCCGTTTCGATGCTTTTTTCACTCGGCGGCATGCCGCGCGGCCAGAAACGCCGCTGACGAATACCGCTCATCATCTCCAGACGGCCCTCAGGTAGTCGGAGCCGCCGATACAACGGTTCCAGGCGCGCCTCGATCTGAGCCGACGTAACCACCTCCTGCGGCAAGCTGCAACAGATGGTTTCGAGGCAAACGTTCTGGAATTGCATTTCGGCCATACCTGTCCATTATGGCCGCACCGGGTGGGCGAGTAAACAGGGGCTTCCTGCCCTTTTACCCGCGGGGTCGCCTTCTTTCGGGTCGGCCAGCAGCGGCACGATGCTCACACCGTCAGCGTGCTGCTGGGGCCGCGGGGGCAGGCCGGCCAATTCGAGGAAGGTGGGGTAGAAGTCGGTCGTGATGATGGGCGCGTCGCATACGCCTCCCCAGCCGGTCACCGGCGGATAGCGCACGATGGCCGGCACGCGATGCCCGCCCTCGTAGCAATAGCCCTTGCCCAGCCGGAGCGGCTCGTTGCAGGTCACGTTGTTCTTCTTGCCCCGGCTGTGGCTGAAACCGCCGTTGTCGGAGAAGAAAACGACGATCGTTTCGGGAAAGTAGGGCTCGCCGCCGAGGTGCCATTTGCCGATGTGGGCGGTGGCGTAGCCCCCCTCCTTCAGCGCCTCGGCGACGGTCACTTCCTCAAGGCTCAGATGGTCGACGGCCGGCGCCCCGCCCCGGCCGCCCAGCCAGATGGTCAGGTCGTTCCGCGCCGGGTACTTGCCGGTCATGACGCTCGACCGTGTGGGCGAACACACGCAGCTTGCCGTGTAGCCCGATGTGAAATGCACGCCTTCGGCGGCCAACCGGTCGAGGTTCGGCGTTTCGAAGAACTTCTGGCCGTAGCACCCCAGGTCGGCCCAGCCGAGGTCATCGGCGAGGATGAAGATGATGTTCGGCCGGCGCGACTCGGCCGCCGGCTCGCCGGCCGCGGCGTTCCCGGCATCGCCGGCCAGCGCGGCCGCAGGTATCGAAAAAATCGCGAGAAAACCTAACAGTGGGCTGATCAATCGGTGCAGGGGTCGTCGCATGGGTCTGCCTCGCTTGGCTGAGGGTCTGGTAGCCGTTCCCGGGTTCGGGACACGCCCAGCGCCCCAAGAGAACAGCAACCGTAGGTACGGTAGCAGGTGGGAATCGTACTGGTCAAGTTCGCAAGTTCCCGCCATGGCCCATATATATTAGTCAGTCGCTCGGGGAAAGTCAAAACCCGCCAACAGAATTCCGCGTCCCGCGTTTGCAATGTCGCGTACGCCTCATCCGTTCCAACCGCCATTATACCAAGAAAAAGGGCTCAAAACCCCCGTTGACAAGTGCGCCAAGGAAATCTACGGT
>SKZG01000552.1 GCA_007127495.1 Planctomycetales bacterium | reverse complement strand
TGGCCCGACACAGCGGCTTGAACGTGGTCGCCAACAAATCGCTTCGCGACGAGCGGGCAACTATCGTACGGACGTTGAACGACGCCCTTGAACAGGCTGACCTGATCGTCCTGTCGGGCGGGGTGTCGGTAGGCGATTTCGACTTCGTAACTCTGGCGATGCAAGACGCCGGATTGCAAGTCCACTTCACCGCGTTGGCCGTCAAGCCGGGACGCCCAACCACCTACGCCTCCCTAGGTGGCAAAGCCGTGTTCGGGCTGCCGGGCAACCCGGTCTCGGTTTATTTGATGTTCCACCTGTTTGTGTTGTTCGCTGCCGCGCGGATGCAGGGTGGTCCCGGTCCATGCCGCCAATGGATCGCCCCGTTGGCCAGCGATTTTCGGCGGCGGACAGTCGATCGCGCGGAGTATGTGCCGTGCTGCCTCGGGCCGCAAGGCCGCCTCGAGCGCGTGGACTACCACGGCTCGGCCCATCTGACTGCCCTGGGCCGCGCCGACGGATTCTTCGTCGTCCCCCCGGGGACCGCCACGATCCTGGCCAATGAACAGGCGACGTTTCTGGCAACCCGATTTCACTGTGGCTAAGCGGTAGGCAAACGATGTTCGATCGTTACGGACGCATCATCGATTATTTGCGGGTTTCCGTGACCGACCGCTGCAACCTGCGGTGCCGTTACTGCATGCCTGACGAGGGAGTATCGCTTCTCGCGCCGGAAGCGATTCTGACTTTCGAGGAGATCGCGGAGGTTGCACGCACGGCGGTCGAACTGGGCATCGTGCATATCCGCCTCACCGGCGGCGAACCGCTGGTCCGCCGTCACGTCACGGTGCTGGTCGGCATGCTTGCCACGATAGGCGGACTTCGCGACTTGTCGATGACGACCAACGGCGTGCTTCTGGCAGAGCGAGCCGCCGCGCTTGCCGCCGCAGGGCTGCGCCGCGTGAATGTCAGCCTCGACGCAATCGACCCCCAACGCTACGCCGCCATCACACGGGGCGGCGATGTTCGCCGTGTGCTGGCCGGAATCGAAGCGGCCCAGGCCGCGGGCCTTGCGCCGGTGAAGATCAATTGCGTCGTCCGCGAATCCTCGCAGGAGCCCGATGCCCAGGATGTCGCCCAATTCGCCGCAGCCTGCGGCCTCGAAGCACGATTCATTCGAGAAATGGACCTTTCGACCGGGCGGTTTGCGCCCATTGAGGGGGGCGCCGGCGGTCGGTGTTCGCGCTGCGACCGACTGCGGCTGAGCAGCGACGGGCGAATCCGGCCTTGCCTGTTCTCCGATCTGGGGTTTTCCGTTCGGCAGTTGGGCCCGCGCGATGCATTGCTTCAGGCAATCGAACAGAAGCCCGAAAGCGGTTCCGTATGCACCAACCACTCCTTTCACAGCATCGGAGGATGACGTGCGCAGGCTTTCTCATGTGGACGATTTTGGGCGGGCGAAAATGGTCGACGTCGGCGCGAAGCCGGTCCAACGACGTCGTGCCCGCGCCGCGGGAACCATTCGCGTGGCTCCGGAAACCCTGGAGCTGATTCGCCGCAATCAGTTGTCCAAGGGCGATGTGCTTACCGTGGCCCAGATCGCCGGGGTCCAGGCCGCCAAGCGAACCGGCGACCTGATACCGCTGTGCCATCCGTTGGGCCTGCACAACGTGGAAGTGACTTTCGAGCTAACCCCCGAGGGTATTCGGGCCATCGGCGAGGCCTCATGCACCGGTCGTACCGGGGTCGAAATGGAAGCCTTGACGGCCGTCAGCGTCGCCCTGCTGACCGTGTACGACATGTGCAAGGCCGTTGATAAAGCCATGGAAATTAGCGACGTTCGTCTACTGGAAAAGGTGAAAGAAGATTTCAGCGATTAAGATTGTTTCCGTCAACGTGTCCCGCGAGAAGGGCACGCCCAAGCGACCCGTGGACCGGATCGAAATCGACGGCCGTGGCATCGTCGGCGATGCCCATGCCGGCGTCTGGCATCGGCAGGTCAGCCTGCTGGGCCGTCGGAGCATCGAGCGGTTCACCGAGCAGACGGGGAAGCCTGTTCTGCCCGGCGAATTCGCCGAAAACATGACACTCGACGGCTTGGAGATGAACCGTGTTGCCGTACTCGATCGACTCTCCTTCGACGAGGTCGAACTGGAGATCTCCCAGATCGGTAAAAAGTGCCACGGGGAAGGCTGTACGATCTTTCAGCAGGTTGGCAAGTGCGTCATGCCCAGCGAGGGCATCTTCGCGAGGGTCGTTCGCGGTGGAACCCTCGCGGCCGGCGCCTGCGGAGAGTTTATCCCCCGGCCGCTGCAAGTGAAGATTTTCACACTTAGCGATCGGGCATCGGCAGGCGACTATGTAGACCGGTCCGGCCCGCGGATCAAGCAGCTATTGGAAGGCTTCTTTGCGGATCGCCGCTGGCACCCGACGTTCGAGAGCGTGATCCTCCCGGACGATCCTGCGCGGCTCCGCCCGGCGCTGCTGGCGGCGTGCAAGGCCGGAGTCGATGTGATCATTACCACCGGCGGTACCGGCGTCGGCCCCCGGGACACAACGCCCGAGGTCGTGCTCGACGTGTGCGAGAAGCTGTTGCCCGGCATTATCGAGTCCATCCGCGTGAAGTTCGGTAAAGAGAATCCCAATGCCCTGCTGAGCCGGTCAGTCGCCGGGATCGCGGGCACCAC
>SKZG01000333.1 GCA_007127495.1 Planctomycetales bacterium | reverse complement strand
CGGCGAGCCGCGCATCAGCGGACTGGAGGTGATCCGTTCGCCGTAGCAACGGCCGTTTCGCAATACTGAGAATCCACGGAAGAAGGCGTCTCGGCCTTTGTGCCGATTATTCTATGCCGCAACCCTTCACACTGCACGCCAACGACGCAGCAACTCTAACGGGGGATGCGCTCTTCGCCCGGTCGGCCCGCGATGGCCGGCCCGGCATCGACCGCGCGGCGCTCGAGCATCGTTGGGTTGTGGCAGGTGAGCGAAGTCGGCAACAGGACGATGACGCGAGCGAAGCAACCCGAGCCCTGCGGGAAATGCAATCGGCCGGCCGGTTGTCGAAACTGTTGCCTAACCCTATACGGAGCAAGTACTCCGGCACGAGGCGGCAGACACCAACGGGTTGCAATAAACCCCTGGAGTGGAGGATAGGGGGCTCGAACCCCTGACCTTCTGAATGCCATTCAGACGCTCTCCCAACTGAGCTAATCCCCCGTGGGGCGGGTTGTGCCAACGGTGAAACCGCAGGCACGATCCACGGACGCCAAGCATACCAGAATTGCCCGCTGCGCGTCAACGGGGACAACTGCAGTTTACAGGCCAAACCAAAATCGAGTATGCTTCCCATGCAGTAAGGTGAAAGGGAACTCGACACTGAGTTCCCGGCGCAGGCTGGATCGGTGCCCCTGAATGGAGTGGTTGCTTATGTCCGGACGTCTTCTCCAGTGTTGTTTCCTGGCTGGGGCGGTATGCGCAGCGCTAGGTGCCGAAGCCAAGGCGGTCGTGCCCGGCGACGAGGCCTTCCGCGTCGACAATGCCGTCTATGCCGGCAGAGACAAGGAACCTGCGGTCCGCACCACAACGATCTTCCTCAACGGAGTGGTCTATGACTTCATGGAGCAGCCGCAGGAAGCGATTGTCCTGGAGGCCGAACTGGGCCGGTTTACTTTGCTTAGTATGCATCGCCGCATTCGAGCGGAACTATCGGTTGACGACGTCCTTGCGCTGACCCGATCCGTACGTCAGCGCGCCGCGATGCACGAGAACCCGTTTGTGCAATTTCTCGCCGAGCCCGAGTTCGACGAGCGGTTCGACCTGGCCGCCGGCACGTTGACTCTTGACAGTCCATGGATCACCTACCGGGTAGAAACGACGAACCCGGGCGATGCGGCCATTGTTCAGGGCTACCGCAAATTTGCCGACCTGTACTGTCAGGTGAACATGGTGCTCAGCCCGGGGCAATCGCCGCCGTTCGCGCGGATGCATCTGAATGCGGCCTTGGCCGCCAGCGGCGTCATCCCGGCCACGATCCATCTGACACTGCGGCCGAAGCGCAGCTTCCCACCCACTCGAACCACTCTTCGAAGCGAGCACGAATTGATTCGAAGTGTGGGCCAACCCGACCTCGACCGCGTGGCGCAGGCTCGCGAATTCATGAACATCTTTCAGTTGGTTGGCATCGAAGAGTACCGGCGCGACGACTTGCGTTAGGGGCGAATCGAGCGTCACGGTTCCCGGCTGAGCTTCCATGCCAGCAGGTCGAGCTGCCCTTTGAGATCGTTCAGCAGCAGGTGCGGCCCTGCGCCACCGGCCAGGTGCGAGTAGAAGGCACTACCTGGGCTGGCGCCGCCACTGCTTATGAGCGTGGTGGTGGTGCGAAGCTCGTTCAGTTGCACGTCGACGCGTTTGAGTTGGGCGACGGCTGAGCGATTATCGCGCCAAAGGCGGTCGAGTTGGAGTACCAGGCCGATCAGCAAAGCCACTTGTCCGACGATAGCAGCGGGCAGCCCGATCGCCCAAAGCTCTCCACGATCGGAAACAATCGCCCAAATCAAAAGGATTGCTCCGCAAATAGTCGCCATGATGCCGACCGAAAGGGCCAGCCAAGCCAGCGAGCCGGCCGGCTTGCCTCTGATGGGGCGTGTCTGCCGCCGACGCCGGCGTGTTGTCGGCTTTCTTTTGGGTAGTTTGGGTACGTGCCACGCGAAGTTGGCGTCGTGCGGCGGGTCAAGGCGGGTGATTTTGCGTCGCCGATGAGCCTCCGGCGAAGCGCTCTCCGCGGGCCCACACCGCAGCTTCCTCTCAATGTGGCGCAGTTGTTCATCGAACTCCCACGAATCAAACTGCGGCGTTGCCGACACTTCGGAGGCCACCTCGGACGTTTCCGGGGTCTCGGAGCGCCGCAGCTCGCTTGAACAACGTGGGCAACGCAATCCGCTGCCGGTTGTCGGCAACGCTTGCGCAGGAACATCTTGTTGGCACGTTGTACACCACATGGCGTCTCTAGCATCGGCCGACGTCCCGTTAAACTGTAACGGTTCCAGGGAATTTGCCGCAGGCATGTTCTTTCTTGCAAAAAGGGAAGAATAGTCAAAGTGGCAAACCCTCTCGCAGGGGGAGAAGCAAGCTTCCCTTCCCAAAACATTTTCCGGCTGCGCGGTCTAGGCCAACAAAAGCAGGGGCGCAGCCAGGGCGACTCGGGATGCATTCTGACGGTATTGACGGATTTTCCAAAGAATCGCGTTGTAACAGGCCGAACATAAGACCGCAGGACAAGTGCCCGGCGCGAGGCAAGTTCCACGCCAGGACCGCTTGTCCCATTCCGTTGCGTCCGAACGGCGGCCGTGCCGGTCGGACCTGATGGGCCCACTACCGAGAGGCGTCTGCGCGGCGGACGCAT
>SKZG01000578.1 GCA_007127495.1 Planctomycetales bacterium | reverse complement strand
CTCAGATTCTGCTGAAATCGTTGCAGCAACTCGGCGGAATCGAGGTGAAGGCATGCAATCGGAGTGGTCTCGTTTTCCACGTTGAACCCGATGTCTCGCAGGCCCGACTTCAGCGTGCGCGTGTTCGCATGCAACCGCTCCCGAAGCTTGGGTTCGCTCAGCGCGATCCGAAGTCCCTCGGCGGTGGCTGCCGCCAGGGGCGCCGGTGGCGGAGCGGCGCCGCTGTAAACCGGCGACTGAATCTTAACGTGCTCGATGAACCGGTGCGTGCCCGGAATGATCCCGCCGTATCCACCGAACGCCTTGCCAAGCGAGGCGCACCAGTATACGCGAGGTCCGGTGGGGTGGGGGCCGAAACTCGGCTCGTCTTCGTAAGCGTTGGCCCATTCGTCGAACAGGCCCGCGTGCTCGAGCACTCCGCGACCATGCTCACCCAGCACGCCAACCCCGTGGGCATCGTCGACAACCAGTGCGGCACCGGAAAAGGCAGTCAGGATACTATGGTAATCGGCCAGGGGCGCCGCCGTCCCCGTCGCGGGAAAGACGCCGTCCGTCGCCACGAGGGGGCGGCGACCACCGGCGGCGTGAAGGTACAGTTTCTCGAGCAGATCAGCAGGGGCGCGGTGACGAAACCTGACGACCGGCTTTGCGAGAATGCGCGAGGCGTCGGAAAGGGCATCATGACAGTGCTCGTCGAGGAAGACGACGTCGCAATGATCGCCCAACGCACGGAACAAGACCTGAGGCGCCAGATAGCCCGAAGGCAGGTAGAGCGCCGCTTCCGTCCCAAAAAACTCGGCGGCCCGCGCTTCAGTGAGCAGGGCAGGGGGGGTATCGCCGAATCCGGTCCGAGTGCGCGACGTGGCACTTCCCATGCCATACTGCTCGGCCGCCTCACACGCGGCGCCAATCACCTGCGGATGCCCCTGAAGTCCCAGGTAGCCCGTGCCGGCAAAATACAAGTACCGCCGTCCGTCGATGACGGTGTGCGGTCCAGGCGGAGTTTGCATCGTGGGCATTGGAGGCCCCTTTACCGGAATGGTAAGACGGACATGGTTGCCCGTCATCAGAGTAGCATCGACGTTCCTGTCCGTCGCTCGCGTCGTACGGGACATCGCCTGCCCGTCAGGCCGACGACGGGCAGGCATGTCCCTCCTGCGCGGTGGCAAGCTCCTCTGAGCCGGCCACCTTACAGCGCTTCGCAAACCAGGTCGCCCACCTCGCTGGTCGAGTAGCCCATCTTCCCGGCGGCCTGGCTTTTCATCTTCGTCCCGGTGACCTTCTGGATGGCGGCGGCCACGCGCCGGCCCGCCTGCTCAAAACCACTCTGTTCCAGCATCATGGCCACAGCGGCAATGGTGGCAATCGGGTTGATCACCCCCTTGCCGGTATATTTCGGAGCGCTCCCGCCCATCGGTTCGTACATGCTCGTACCGCCGGGCTCCGGATTGATGTTCCCGCCCGCGGCCACGCCCATGCCGCCTTGGATGATGCCGGCCAGGTCGGTGATAATGTCGCCGAACATGTTGGTAGTCACGATCACGTCGTAGTATTCCGGATTCTTGACCATCCACATGCAGCAGGCATCGACGTGGTTGTAGTCTTTCTCGACGTCGGGGTATTCCTCGCCCACTTCCTGGAACGTGCGCCACCAGAGGTCGTGCCCGTAGGTGAGCACGTTCGTCTTGGCCACCAGGGTCAGTCGCTTCCGGCGGTTGCGCTTGCGGGTGTATTCGAAGGCCCAGCGGACGCAGCGCTCGCAACCCTTGCGGGTGTACACGGCCATTTGTGTGGCCACCTCGTCGGGTGTGCCCTTTTTGAGGAAGCCGCCCATGCCGCAGTACAGGTCCTCGGTATTCTCGCGCACCACGACGAAGTCGATATCGTCGGAGCCCTTTCCGGCCAGCGGCGTTTCCACGCCGGGGTACAGCTTCACCGGCCGCAGGTTGATGTACTGGTCGAAATGGAACCGCAGGGCCAGCAGCAAGCCGCGTTCGAGAATACCGGGAGCCACGTCGGGATGGCCGATCGCGCCCAGGAGAATGGCATTGAACTGGGAAAGCTCCTCGATAGCGCCGTCGGGCAGGATTTCGCCGGTGGCCAGGTAGCGGTCGCCCCCGTAATCGAAATCTTTTATCTCGTAGGCAATGTCTTCCTTTTCGGCAATGTCCTTAAAGACCTTCACGCCCTCGGCGGCCACTTCCGGCCCCGTTCCGTCGCCGCCCATGACGGCCAGCTTCAACGCGGTACTTGTGCTCACAGCGGTCATTCCTTCTCAATCAGGGGGATCGATGGGCCTTGTGCGGACGGAAAAGAATAACACCACCGCACATGGCAAAGTGCCCAATTATGGCTCTTCCGTTTCTAGGTGCAGGCCTCTCCATTGTAGTAGGCACACGCCGTGTGCCGTCTCTAAAACAAAGGCTGTCTGCACCTGGAAACGCAAGAGCCCAAATTATAGCAGGGCCCGATCCGGCTCACAAGACACCGTCAACAGTTGCTCGCATCACGGCGAAGCCGTTTTGGGTACATTCTATCCTTCCACTCGGAAAGGGTCTCGATCCGGGGCAGGGGAGGGCAGGGGGCCGTGGCGGCCGCGGGCGGCGTCGCGGGCTTCCGCCTCGGCGCGTCGGAGGCGGGCCTTCAACGGCGGCGAGAACGGGAACTCGCCGCGAAACCGGGCCAGCCCCGCGCGGAGCAATTCCTCGTTGAGCATCCGCTCGCCCACCCAGACCGTCGCAAGGAAACGGCCGTACCGGTCCCTGCGCGGGCCGTCGAACTCCAGACGCACCTCGCCGCCGCCGGACGCCACAAAGCGTTTCGTGAACTGCGTGGCCTCCCGGCTGAACGGTTCGGGCTCGCCATCGGGAACAAAGACTTCCGGTGCATCGGCGCCGATCAGCCGCACGCGGGCACCGCCGGCCAATACCAGCGTGTCGCCGTCGATCACGCGCTCGACATGGTGCGTGCCCGGCTCAAGTTGCCGGGGTATGCCCGGCGGCAGGGCGCGGTCGGCCAGGCGCAACAGCAGCGCGGCAGCAAGAATGACCGCAATCGCGATCAAGCGGCGGCGCCGCACGGAAAAGCGGCGCACCGGGGTTCGGCGGCCCGCCAAAGCTAATTCTCGCTGAAATCGAGAACCTTTGCGACCTCACGCCCCAAGGGATTCGTAGCGAAACGCTTGCGACATTCGGGGCACAGGTCGAAGCGCATTTGCTGGTACACATCATCGCCGATCTGCGGGTCGTCGATATCGCGCATACGCTCGAGGATCTCTTGAATTTCCTCGAGATGATCTCGGTCATCGGGATCTTCTTCGTCGGCTGCCACGGGGTCGAACGCGGCGTAAACTTCCATGCGTACAACGTAGCGAAGATCCTCGTGGGGATCCAACTCTCGCCCACAAAGATCGCAAGCGTAGCGTATCATCATCCTGCTCCCGGTAAGAATTTGGGGGCCTTCCGCTTCCCGGTGCAGGCAGCCTTTGCTTCATGGACGGCACACGGGGTGTGCCTGATACATTCAAGCGGCCTACACCTAGAAACGGAAGAGCCGAATTTGGCTGATTGCCGTCATGAGAAAGGGCACTCCGCCTCCAACACGTTTATGATACTACCACGAGGCACCGGTTGGCAAGACGGTTTGTTCAAGTTCGGCGGCGCGGGGTGCGTGGCATGCCTGGAGCCGGGTCTTCCCCCGGAAGCGCCGGCCGGTTACAATAGGCATCATCGTGATCCAAGGGCCAATCGGTTGCCGGGCCGCGCACACCAAGGCGGCCCCCGCGTGGAGGGGCCGCACGATCGGCCCGGCGCCAGCGTGGGAACTTGCCTATGCACCGGATCCTCAAGGCCAAACGACGCATGCAGCGGGTGCCGGCGGCGGCCAGCCGGCATAAGGTATTGCCGGTCGCTCCGAGGGTGCCGAGTTCCGGCCTCCAAACGAGCGTTCTTGTGTTGAATCGGCAGTATATGGCCGTACACGTGGTTACGGCACGCCGGGCATTCGGGCTGCTCTACCGGGAACTGGCCGAGGTGATCCACGTCGATCAGGGCAACTTCGGCACGTATAGCTTCCACTCGTGGCGTGAGGTGAGCGAAATGCTTGCCCAGGAGAAACAGCCCCACGACGATTGGATTCGCACGGTCAGCTTCGAAATTCGCGTACCGCGCGTCATTCGCCTTCTCGACTTTGACCGCGTGCCGAAGCAGCGTACGAACCTGAACCGCCGCAACCTGCTCGCCCGCGACGGCCACGTATGCCAATACTGCGGGCAGCATTTTCCGACGCATCAGCTCAGCCTCGACCATGTGATTCCTCGCAGTCGCGGCGGGCAAACCACGTGGGAGAACGTGGTTTGCGCCTGCTTGGCCTGTAATATCCGCAAGGGAGGTCGCACCCCGAAAGAGGCCAAAATGCGGCTCATGCGCCGGCCTGAGCGACCCAAACGCAACCCCGTCCTGCTGCTGAAATTGGGAAACCCAAAGTACGCAAGCTGGCGCACCTGGCTTGAAGGGGTATTGTGGGACGTTGGTGCGTGCGACTAACCGGGATTATCCATGACAGAGGGTAGCTGCCCATGGACCAGTCGTTCCGCCGCGAGGGGGCCCGCCCGGTTTGCATGCACGTGGACCGGGCGCTACAGATGCGTCAGGGGCACCTTGCCGATCGGGTAGACATTGAACCCGAGGTCGAACAACGCGGCGTGGTTCAATAGGTTGCGCCCGTCGAAGCAGAAAGCAGGATGTTCCATGCGATCGTGAATTGCTTGGTAGTCCATCCCGCGGTAGAGATCCCATTCCGTCAGCACGGCGAAAGCGTGTGCGCCCTCCACAGCCCGCATGGGGTCGGGCTCGAAAGTGACGGCATCGCCCAAATCGGCCAGGTCGCGCCGTGCATTGTCCAGCGCCTGCGGATCGGTAACGACCACTCTTGCACGCTCCTCGACCAGACGCCGGCAGACATAATTCGCGGGGCTCTCCCGCGTATCGCCGGTATTCGCCTTGAACGCGAAGCCGAAAATTGCAATCCGCTTGCCAACAACGGTATTGAACATCGTCGAAACGATATTGCGAGCGAATCGCTCCTGTTGATGCTCATTGATGCGAACCACTTGCAGCCAATAGTCGGCGATTGCCTGCAAGCCGAAATGCTCGCACAAATAGACAAGATTCAGAATATCTTTCTTGAAACAGGAGCCCCCGAAGCCCACGCTTGCCTGCAGGAACTCGCGGCCGATTCGCCGGTCCATTCCGATGGCGCAGGCCACCTCGGCGACGTCGGCTTCAGTCGCCTCGCATAACTCCGAGAGGGCGTTGATCGAGCTGATCCGTTGTGCCAACATGGCATTGGCGGCCAGTTTGGAAAGCTCGCTCGACCAGACGTTGGTTTTCAGGATGCGGTCCTCCGGGACCCATCGAGCGTAAATGCCGGCCAAGACCTCGGTCGCCCGACGGCCGCGTTCGCTCGCCTCTCCGCCAATCAATACGCGGTCGGGACACTCCAGATCGCGAATCGCAGAGCCCTCGGCCAAGAACTCGGGGTTCGAAAGGACATCGAAGCAGACCGCCGACGACTTCGAAGTCAGGATGCGCGCCATGGCTTCGGCGGTTCGAACCGGAAGTGTACTTTTTTCGACAACAATTTTGTGGGTTTTTGCGTTTGCCAAGATCGTCCTGGCGGTGGCTTCCCAGTACTGCAAGTCGGAAGCTTTGCCGGCCCCCTCGCCAAACGTCTTGGTCGGAGTATTCACGCTGACGAAAATCAGGTCGGCGTCTTCCACGGAGCCGGCAACATCGGTTGTAAAAAACAGATTTCGATGGATCGCCGAGCGCACCACCTCGCGCAGTCCGGGCTCATAGATCGGCGGTTCGCCCGACTGCCATGCGGCGATGCGGTCGGGGTCGATGTCGGCAACGACGACGCGGATATCGGGACACTTTGAGGCGATCACGGCCATGGTCGGCCCTCCGACGTAGCCCGCTCCAATGCAAAGGATTCTCATCTGTCAACCACGTTCTCGCGTTCGCGTTTTGGCAACCGTAACCGTTCACCGGTTCCAGACAACCTTAGCATCGGCACCGGCGTGTGTAAAGAAACACCGGAACAGCCTGCAAATGGGAGGGGCTCCGCTACGGCAGCCGCTGTTGGAGGGGGCCTTCCTTACCCCACTTCTTGGGTTGTCTTGCGTCGAGCACTACCGGTGTGTACAATATACGTAGGTGCTGGAGGTTGCATCGGGCCACTTGCCAACTTTCCGGCACCGCCAGCTTGGCTGCCAACAGGGCTCTGCCTACGATGAGGGGACCGATAGCGTGGCACTCTCCGAAATTGACCGAAACTTGCTTCAGCGATGCCTGGATAAAAGGCCCAGGGCGTGGGAGGACTTTGTCGACCGCTTCATGGGCCTGATCCTGCACGTGGTCCATCATACGGCCCAGTCGCGAAGTGTTAGGTTGGGCCCCGAGGACCGCGACGATCTGTGCGCGGAGGTTCTCCTGAACGTGATCAAAGACGACCTGGCGGTGCTTCGCAAGTTCCGGGGCGAAAGCAGTTTGGCAACCTATCTTACCGTGGTAGCCCGTCGGACCATCGTGCGAGCGATGATGGATCGGAACACCATTGCCCGGCTCGGGGCAGGGAATCCGCAAGAAGCCGTCGGCAACGTTGCCGACACTCAGCCGCCGGTTGAGGATCGGGTGGAAAGCCAAGAGGAAGTGGCCCGATTGCTCGCGGGGTTGCCCGACCGGGAAGCCGAAGTGGTGAAGCTTTACCACATGGAAGGCAAGAGCTACCAGGAAATCAGCTCCCACGTGGGTATGCCGATGAACAGCATTGGGCCCATCCTCAGCCGTGCCCGGCAGAAGATGCGCGACGCGAGCGTGAGCCAGCCCACCGGCTGAAGGCCGCGAACGCGTGCCCTAACGCTTGGCGCAACGGCCGCCGGCCAACTGGCTTGCCACGCGGACGGCCTCGATCATGCCGCTGGTTTCCGCGCGGCGCGTCCAGGCGATGTCCATCGCGGTGCCGTGGGCTACGCTGGTGCGGATGATCGGCAGTCCCAGGGTGACGTTCACCGCCCGGTGCATCCCCAGCAGCTTCAGCGCAATATGCCCTTGATCGTGGTACATGGCCACGACGGCGTCGAATCGGCCGTCGCGGGCTTGGACGAATACGGAATCGCTGGATACCGGCCCCTCCAGGCGCAATCCCTCCGCACGTCCGCGTGCGATGGCGGGGGCGATAATTCGCCGTTCCTCATCGCCGAACAGGCCATCTTCGCCGGCGTGGGGATTGACGGCGCAAACGCCAATTCGCGGTTGCCCCCCCATGATTTGCGTCATGAACCGGTCGGCCAGTCTGGCCTTGCCCAGCACGGCCTGCTCGGAAAGCTGCGCCAGGGCGTCGGCCATGGCCGTGTGCAGGGTCACATGCACGACGGCCAGTCCGCTGGGGCCCAGGGGGAGGTCGTCGCTCGGCGCCAAGTACAGCATCATGGCAAAATGCTCGACGTCTGAAACGCCGCAAATTTCGGCCAGAAGTTCCGTGTGGCCGGGATGCAGGTGACCGGCTTCGCGCAGGGCCTTCTTCTGCAGCGGGGCGGTCGTCACGGCGTCGACCTCGCCTGCCATGGCCAATCCGCCGGCAGCGACCACCGCGTCGAACGCCGCCTGACCGGCTCGCGGGTCGATTCGGCCCGGGGCGACGTCCAGCACGTCGTCGCGGCAGCACGGCAGGCAAGGAATTCGGCCGGGGTGTGGATCGGCCTCCGCCGCCGAACGGATCTCGACCACCTCCACCCGATTCTGCCACAACGCCACCGCGCGGCGCATGATTTCCGGGTGGCCGACCACGAAGGGGCGACACCAGTCATGGATGACCGTCTCCGGCCAGGAGCCTGCGATGATTTCCGGACCAATGCCGGCCGCATCGCCCATGGTCAGGGCAATCAGGGGGCGTTTGGGCTGAGATGGGGTGCGCTGCGACATGGAAACTCCCGCCGGCCAAGTTCAAATCCTGTCCGCCTTCCTGGCCAACCTCGTAATCATAGTCCCCGCTGGCAATTCTGCCAAGAGTGGCGTATCGTAAGTGCTATGATCGCATGCGTACAACGTGTCCAACACGCCCGAGTCACGGTGGGCGGCGAAGTTTGCGGGCAGATCGGCGCCGGTTTGCTGGTGCTGCTCGGGGTTGCTCGCACCGACACGGAACGCGACGCCAATTGGCTCGCGAAGAAGCTCGCCGGGCTGCGAATATTCGACGACGCCGAGGGCAAGATGAATCGGGCGTTGACCGAGGCCGGGGGCGCCATGCTCGTCGTGAGCCAGTTCACCCTGCTGGGCGATTGCCGTAAAGGCCGCCGCCCCAGTTTCACCGACGCCGCGCCCCCTCAGCAGGCCGAAGCCATGTATTCGACATTCGTGGCCGCGGTGCGCAAACTGGGAATCGAAGTATCGACCGGCTGCTTTCGCCAGCACATGGAGGTGGAACTTGTCAACGACGGGCCGGTGACCTTGCTGGTTGACAGCGCGGCGGCGTGCTGTTCCGGGGGCTGAGACAGAGCGTGCCGTTTTTGCGCTTTTGTAGGATGGACATTCTTGAACGTCTTCGCTTTGACGGGCTAAAGCCCATCCTACGGAAATGCGCAGTTTCACGCCGCGGCGAGCTTACCAGCGCGCGGCTCCGGCCTTACCGGATCACGCGGTCGATGAACTGCGTGGCGGCCTGCTCCACGTGTGGGCGAACATGCCGCTGGTATTGATCCATCCAGCCGGGCTCCTTCAGCGCCACGTAACTTAGGATTGCCAGCTTGGCGAAGACAGCGAGGTTCGGCCACCACTTCCTTCCCCATACCTTGAGTGCGGTGCCGAACGACCGTTTTAATCGGAGCCGCCCCCTGGCCCACTCGATGCTGTAAATCTCGTCGAGCATGAGATGCGAAACGTACCCGATAAATACCGCGGCGGCCTTGTAAAGACGCATGTTTACGTCGCCCGAGGCGAGAAGAAACGCCACCTCACCGAAGATCACGGCGGCCGGGATGCTGTGGAACATGCCGCGGTGGACCGTATGCATTTTCACGAGCCGCGCGAAAATGAAGCGGATGAACAGGTACGTAGCCGCGCCCGCCAAGACGATCGATTCGGTCGAAAGCCCAAGCTGCTGCAACCGGTCGACCAGCATCATCGGCACGACGGCGGCGCCAAAGGCCAGGCTCTCGCGAAGGGGAACGCCCGAGTCGCTGTCGATGTCGGGCAACATGCCGGACACGCTGCACAATCCCCCCGCCAGGATGCACGTGGGAAGCGGCATGTCGAACATCATGTACGCCGTGACTCCGTAGCCGGTGCCAACAAGCGTGCTGAAGGTCAGGTGGGTCTTGAAGTTGGCCATGGGACGGACGGGGATAACGCGGTGTGTGGCTTACGCGCGTTTTGTACCCGACCCGCCAGCGCCGTACCAATAGCAATTTCGCATGATAGCAGCGATGGCTGCAGTAGCACTGGACAAAGAGTCTGCGTCAGAGGTTACGCAAGTCGCGACTACCGTGTATGATGCGAGCGATTTCATGTTCGACGGTGCCCCGATCGGGCCCGCCCTGCCCGCCCGGCTTTGGCATTCGCCCGGTAGCGTGCTATCGGTATACTTTCGGGCGTGTCGTCCGGCGTGGGCCGGCAAACTCGCCCGGGAACCCGGACCCCAGGAAACAACGCCATGGAGAGCCTGCCTTTGGAAGCTTATGACTTGGGCATGTTGGCAGTGTTGGTAGTGACGATCGGCTTTGGTGCATGGAAGGGCATGGCGTGGCAGGTCGCCTCGCTCGCTTCACTGGTGCTCAGCGCGATGGTGGCAATCCGCTATAGTGAGGGGATTGCGCCCCTTTTTGGTAGCAGCGAACCTTGGAATCGGTTCGTTGCCATGCTGGTCCTGTATGTCGCCGTTTCACTGCTGGTTTGGGTGGTGTTCCGGATGGTGTCGCGGGCGATCGATCGGGTACAACTTCAGGAGTTCGACCGTCAGATCGGGGCATTGTTCGGCGGGCTGAAAGGTGTGGCGCTGTGCCTGATCATTACCTTCTTTGCCGTGACGCTTTCCGAGACCGCCCGACAAGCCGTGTTGAGGTCGCGTTCCGGGCATTACATCGCGCGGCTGATTCAGCGCGCCGAACCGGTATTGCCCGAAGAGGTGCGCAGTGTTCTCGGGCAGTATATCGACGAGTTGGATCGGCGGCTGGATCCATCGACACCTGCGCAGCCCGGGCCTTTGGACCGGCTGAGCGATCCGTCGTCGGACGATGGCAGGGGAGCGGTCGAGGAGGCCCT
>SKZG01000350.1 GCA_007127495.1 Planctomycetales bacterium | reverse complement strand
TTGACGGGCTAAAGCCCATCCTACGGAAAGCGCAGTTTTAGGCCGCGGCGAGTACATATTGATGCGGCCTGCGCCTAGATGACGGCAGAGCCATATTATTATTGTCGGCCGCCGCCGTCGATGGTCAATGCTCAGTGGACGCATTGCAGGTAATACTTAGGTAAAACCCCACCGATGGAACCGTTGAGACCGCGGTTTCCGCAATTTTGCTGCGTGGGTGCATTCCCCCCACTACAACGACCGCCAGAACGCCCAACACGTATCTGTACGGCTCTTCCGTTTCTAGGTGCAGGCCGCGATAGTGTAGTAGGCACTCGCCGAGTGCCGTCCCTGAAAACAAGGGCTGTCTGCACCTAGAAACGGAAGAGCCATCCGTACCAATGGTTTCAGGATGTCGTGGAACGCCATGACCTCGATCTTGCCCCGGTCTCCACGGCCGGCCAATTGCAGATTACCCCATTTTGGCGTACCATAGCAATCGAGCCATGAAAAATATCGAAGAGGAGAAGGCAACGGACACTCTGAAGACCATCGAAAGGGGAAAGACCATCGAAAGGGGAAAGACCATCGATTGTGTATTGTGCGGCTCGTGCGTGGTCGACATCCTGGTCCGGCCGGTGCCGTTGGAGCGCCCGATCGGGGGCGGGCGGCTGCTGCAAACGGACCCGATTGCGATGACCACCGGCGGAATCGTCTCCAATGCCGGCATCGCCCTGGCGCGTTTGGGCGCGAAGGTGGCCGCTTTCAGCTACGTGGGCCTTGACGATTGGGCGGAACTGATCCGCAAGAAGCTCGACGCGGAAGGGATCGACGTGCGGTTCCTGATGCCCCAGCCGGACCGAGGTACCAGTACCACCGTGGTGCTGGTCGATTCCACCGGCGAACGCAGTTTCGCCCACTGCGTGGGCGCCCCGAAGCGAATCAATAAGGCTTCTTTTCTCGACAACCTGGAACTGTTCGCCCGCAGCCGCACGATGCTGCTGGGCTATTATTCCCTTATGCCCGACCTGGAGCGAGACCTTCCAGAGGTGTTCGCTGCCATTCGCGAAACCGGCTGCCGCACCGCGCTGGACGCCGCAGGCGACGGTGGCGGGTTGCAGCCGCTGGATCGGATTCTTCCGCACCTGGACGTGTACGTTCCCAGCCTGGCCGAGGCGCGGCATCAGACCGGCTGCAACGACCCGGAACGGATTCTTGAAATCTACCGTGAGTGTGGTGCCGGCGGCCTGTTGGGCGTCAAACTGGGCTCGCAGGGGGCGCTGCTCAGCCCTGCCCCGGGCCGGCTGCTGCGCATACCCGCCACCGCGCCGCCCGGCCCGGTCATCGATACCACGGGCGCCGGCGACGCCTTCTACGCCGGCCTGCTTTGCGGCCTGTTGCGCGAGCTTGGCATCGAAGGTTCCGGACGCCTGGCGGCCGCCACGGGCGCCTGCTGCGTAACCGCCCTGGGCGCCTCGGCCGGGCTGCGCGACTTCGAGGCCACCGCTCGCGTGGCGGGGCTTATATAACGGCGGCCCTCGGCTCAGCACGTTGCCGCTTCGATTCCGGCCTCGGCGGCGGTGCAGATACGGTCCAACTCGTCGAGCGTCACGGCCAGGGGCGGCATCAGCACGATGACGTTGCCCAGCGGGCGAATCAGTACGCCAAGTGTCCGGGCATGATTGCAGGCGCGGATGCCGCGCTTCTCGGCCCAGGGATAGGGTTCTTTTGCGGCCTTGTCGCGCACCAGTTCCACGGCCGCAATCAAGCCGCACTGGCGCACGAAGCCCACGTGAGGAAGCCGGGCCATGCGCGCGAGATGCTCCGCCAGCCGATCGACCTTCGGCGGCAGGTGTTCGAGGGTATGCTCTTCATCGAACACGTCGAGCGTGGCCAGCGCCGCGGCGGCGCCCAAGGGATTCCCGCCGTACGTGTGACCGTGGAAAAAGGTCTTCCCCTCGGAATACTCGCCCAGGAAAGCGTTCCATATCTCGTCGGTGGCAAGCGTGGCGGCCAGCGGAAGGTAACCGCCGGTGAGGCCCTTGGCCAGGCAAAGCAAGTCGGGCACGACCTGCTCGCGCCGGCAGGCGAACAGCGAGCCGGTACGCCCCATCCCGACGGCCACCTCGTCGGCAATCAGCAGGACCCCGTATTTTCGAGTCAGTTCGCGCACGCCGTGCAGGTAACCGGGCGGGTGGACGATCATCCCGGCGGCGGCCTGGACCAGCGGCTCGATGACCATCGCGGCGATCTGCCCGTGTTGCTCCGCGAGCAACCGCTCCAAAAGGGCCAGATGATGGGCCGTGACGCGGTCAGCGGGCACGCCCGCCGGAGGACGGCAGGCGTCGGGTGCGGGCAAGCGCAGTACGTTGAACAGCAGCGGCTGGAACATGGCGTGGAAACGCTCGACCCCGCCCACGCTCACGCTCCCCAACGTATCGCCGTGGTACGCGTCCCCCAGGGCCAAGTAGACGGTCTTTTCCGGGCAAGGATTCGCTCGCTGCCGCCAATACTGGAACGCCATTTTCAACGCCACTTCCACCGCCGTGGCGCCGTCGTCGGAAAAGAACACATGCCCGAGACCCTCCGGGGCAAGATCGACCAGCCGGCGCGCCAACTTGATGGTCGTCGAGTTGGACGAGCCCAGGTTGGTCACGTGGGCTACGCGGTCAAGCTGCCCCCGAATGGCCGCATCG
>SKZG01000385.1 GCA_007127495.1 Planctomycetales bacterium | reverse complement strand
GACCGTCCGGCTTCGCAAACACCACAAGCCGCGGTCGCCACGGTTCCAGGCGTGCCAGCGCCGTCGTGCTGCCGTGGCCGCATGAGACGGGGGGCGTTGCGGCAGCAAGCAAATCGGCCAGGTCGAAGGCAAGGGCAGATGTCATCATCGATCGGTTACAGTGTGAACAGGGAAGCATTCTGCTGAAGTTCTTCCTGCAGGTCGGCTGCCAGGACGGCGATGTCGTCGCGCGTGAGCGATAACCCCGCTAGCGCCGGTTGCGAAATGCGCACGAGCTTCATGCCAACCGAGGGGGCTCCGGTCAGGGTACAGAGCAGATTCGCCACCTCCACGCACCGGACGACGTCGATCGCCTCGCCGCGATAGTTGACCGACGCATGGTGGTAGCGGATGGCGGCCACGACCGTATCAGGGAAGTTCCACGCCTTGGCCACCCGCTCGCCCAACTGCGTGTGGTCGAACCCCATTTCCCGCATTTCCACGGCGCTCAGCGTGCTTTGCTCGTCGAGCGAGCCAATCATCCTCCGGAAAGCCGTGTGGACGTGCTGGTCCTCGAGCACGATGCCTATGTCGTGCAGGAGTCCTGACAGGAAAGCGTCTTCGAAGTCGCGCAATTTGCGGCGCATCGCAATTAGCCTGGCGCAAATGCCCACCGACACCAGATGCCGCCACAGGTTCGAACGCCGGTAGGGGCCGATGCTCTCTTCCTTTTGGAACAGCTCGCTCACGCTGGCTGTCATGGCCATGTTTCGAATTTGCTTCAGCCCTAAGTAAGCGATGGCCTGCTGAAGATTGGTAACCTTCGTACGCGTGGCATAGGCGGAAGAATTGACACAGCGTAGTACGCGAGCACTGAGCGCGGCATCGCCCTCCATCACGTCCTTCAGATCGACCGCGCCCGAGTTCGGGTCGTTGGCCACCTCCATGACCCGAAATGCGACTTGCGGCAAGGTCGAAATCTCGTCGATCCGGCCGGCCACGTGGTCCAGCGTCATCTTCTCGCCGCGCGTATCGACGGTTGTTCCGGCGTAACTCATGTCACCTCCCATGAAAACAGTTGGGTTGCATGTCGCCATATCCTACCTTCAATACATAGCTTCTTTTGTGCAACTCCAAGCCGGCCGTTCTGAAGATGCTCCGGTTTGTCGGCTCGACGCCGGACGACTCCTATGAGCGGCACGTTCGGCCGTAGAAAATGGAAATGCTCGGCCCGCCCACCTCGCAGACAACCGCAAGCTATACTTCAGACGGACCCTTATTCAGGGAGACGTGCTTATGGATCAAACGCTTTGCACAGACCTCGCATGCGCAGTCGCCGAACGGCCGTTGAAGATCTTGTGTGTCGATGATGACCCCAACGTGTCGGAGGCCCTTGCGAGGGCGTTCTCGCGGCACGGGGTGCAGGTTCTTCGGGCATTCCACGGGATGCAGGGCCTGTGGCTGGCCACCAACGAAAAACCCGACGCCATCGTGCTCGATTTGGCCATGCCCAAAGGGCCGGGCGAGGACGTCCTCGGGTGCCTCAAACGCAATGCGGAGACGGCCCACATCCCGGTGATTGTCCTCACAGGAAAGAATGACCCGGGACTCGAACGCCGCATGCGACGCCTCGGCGCCGATCGGTTCTTCGCAAAGCCGACCTCGGCTGGCGCGCTACTTTCAGAGATTGGCCGTCTGATGGACGAGTTGGCATGAGCGCTTTCGAGCCATTACCGCACGATGCCTGCGGCGGGATCGGCGAGGCATCGCATGCCTTCGTCGGTCGAAACGCGCGGCGCGTAGCCGAAGTGTTCCCGCGCGGCTGAGATATCGAAATAGTGCGACGTGGCAAGCTGAGCTGCCAGGAACCGGGTCATGGGCGGGTCGGAGCGCAACCGGAGGGCCGCCCAAACGTGCTCGAGCAGCCAGCCGAGCCGCCACGCCGCATTCAGCGAAATCGACTTCGCCACCGGCGGCAGGTTGGCGAGGGCGAGCAACTGGTCGATCCACTCCCAGCATCGCACCGGCTCGCCCTGGCTGATGAAATACGCCCGCCCCGCCACCGGCGAGCCCGGCTTCAGGGCGTCGGCGGCCAGGAGGTGCGCTTCGGCCGCATTCTCGACGTACACCATGTCGATCAGGTTCGTACCGTCGCCGACGCGGCGCAGCCGCCCGCGGCGTGCCCGATTCAGGAGCCGCGGAATCAGGTGCCGGTCGCGCGGTCCCCAAATCAGGTGCGGCCGCAGGGAACACGTCAGCAGCCCGTGCGCGCCGTTGGCCTCGAGGACCAACTGCTCCGCCAGGGCCTTGCTTTGAGGATAATGGGCCAGCCATTGCGTTGGGTACGGGGCCGATTCGTCCACACCGCATTGATCGCCGCCGTCGAAGGTGACGCTCGGACTGCTCGTATAGACAAGCCGTGGGACATTGGCGTCCCAACATGCTCGGACCACGTTGCGCGTCCCGAGAGTGTTGATTTCAAAATAATGCCGCCATGGACCTCCCAATCCAGCAACGGCGGCCACGTGGAATACCACGTCCATGGCGTCGCATGCCCGGCGCACGGCGCTGCGGTCGCGCAGGTCGCCCACCATGGTCTCGACGCCAAGCCGGTCGAGCGCCTCATAGCGATTGCGGGAAAACGCGCGCACCCGATCGCCGCGCGCCCGCAACTGCTCGACAATATAGCGGCCGAGG
>SKZG01000059.1 GCA_007127495.1 Planctomycetales bacterium | reverse complement strand
TGGGCTCCTGCACTTCGGAAGGCTGCGCGAACCGCCGTAAACGCGCGAGCACATTGAACGGGTCAATGAACCCACTGCGGCGCAGTGCATGCCGAACCAGGAATTTCCAAGGGAGCCATTTGCTTAGCATGGGCGTTGAAACATTGGGGGACGAGTTGCCGCCGGGATCCGTCACTCGCGCCGGTCGAGCAATTCTTTCAGTTGCCGGGCATTGCGGACGGCACAGCCCTCCGCGTCGTTGTTGAAGTATACAAACACCATCTGCCCTTTGTCGAGCCAGCCACGGATGTGCTCGGCGTCGGCGGCGAGGGCGCGGTCGGAATACGAGTGGCGGTAATCGCCCGCCGGCCCGTGGCGGCGCAGGTACACGAACGACGCGTCGTTCGGCTCCGCGACGTCGGCCGGCGGCATGTCGTGCAGGCAGATGGCCGCCCGCCGGCGGTCGAGCAGTGCGTAGGTTTCCGGGCACAGCCAGTCGGGATTCCGGAACTCGACCGCCACCTTCCACCGCGCCGGGTGCGACATCTCCTTCAGCGTGTCCAGGAAGTCGTCGAGCTTCGCCAGGTCTTTTCCCTGGTTCGAAGGCAACTGGACCAGCATCGGCCCGCGCTGACCGACGGGTAAGTCTCCTACGGGCAGGAAGAACTTCTCCAGGTGTTCGCGGCAGTCTTTGAGCTTCTTGAAATGGGTCACCCCGCGCCACATCTTCACGGCGAACCGAAACGTCGACGGCGCCTGGCGCGCCCAAAGCGTCACCGTCTCCGGGTCCGGAACTCGATAGAACGAGTTGTTCACTTCCACCGTGGCGAAATGTTCGGCATAGTAGGGAAGCCAATCCGCCTGCCGGAGCCCTTGCGGGTAGAAGGACCCGCGCCAGTGGCGGTAATTCCACCCGCTCGTGCCAATATGCGCTCGGGCGTTTTGCATGGTCCGATCACTCGCCCTCGGCAACCACAAGCCGGTTATTAACACCGATTGTGCCGAACGCGCGCACCGCTGTGCTGTGAGCGGTTTCTCGCGCGTTCCAGTCGCGCACCGCGCCGGTCAATTACGATGAACGTGGTCCTGTCCACGCCCGTATTGCCGTTTTCGGGATCGTAGGCGAAAACAGTCACCTCATAAATGCCGGCCTGATCGATTTCCAGGGTTGTCTCGAATTGACTTGCCCTGCCGGCATACTCCAGCGGCACCGTAGCCAGTTTTTCTCCGTCGCGATGGACGATTCCGGCCACTTCGAACTGGTCGGCGTCCCAGAGTCCGCCCGGCGTGACAGGGCAACCGCACATCATGCAAACATTCGCCCGCAGTGATAAGGAGTGACGTGGTCCGGACAAGGTCGTGTGCGCCGGGGGAGCCAATACATCGACCACGAAGCCGGGCAATTCGAGCACCAGCCCGTCGGCCCCGGTGACAGGTCTTCCGGGCACAATCCATTGTGTGACGGTGGCTACGTTCGCTGCCTGACGCTGGGCAAGCGGTCCCCGCGCCGTGACTTTCACAACCCGTGGCTCGGCGAGATCGACGACGGCTCGGAAAACAGCCGAGTCCTCGGTCGCCACGGGCGCGTGATGCACCGCTTTGCGTTTCATGAGCGCGTCCGTATCGCCGGTGGTGCCTTCCGTCCTGCCATGCGCCAGGATTGCACCGGTATCGGCATCGCGGATGACCACCTCGACTCCTCCCATCGAGGTGCCAATAAACTTCGCACCCTTCGACATCACGCGGACATCGATGGCCGTCGGCTCAGCAACGGACGCCCCCGAGAACGTCCCCAGTGCTATCCAGACGAGCATCGCCGCTTCGCATCGGCTCATGGAATTACCCTCCTGTGTCCGCAGAAAGCATGCACCCGCCACGCTCCTGCAAAAATTGCGCCATTTCGTTTGAAACTTTTGCAGTGGACTTTGAGAAGCAGCGAATCTGCATGCAAGGCCCCGCCCATACGATCATACCGCGTTCGGTGGCGCCATCATGTCGCCGTACTGCGGCAACCTGACGGACTGACGGACTGCGCAAGCGCACAGAGACAGAGGTCGTCTTCGGCTTCCCAACCCGACCCGAGGTACTTCTCTGTGGAACGCGTTTTGCACTGGTTAGTCGCCATACTGGCGTTACTGAGCCCATACTTCCGTAGGCTTGGTTCCATCCAAGCGTGCAGTTGGCGTAGAAAGTAAAGGAAGACCCCGAAGGTCCCGAAGCCTATCGCAAGCGTATTGACGCTTTGCATCCGATAGGCCACGTAGGTGAACCGGAAGATATTGCCTATGGGGTACTCTATTTGGCCAGCGACGAAGCCAAGTTTGTGACGGGCAGCGAACTGGTGATCGACGGCGGTTATACCGCCCGGTAAAAATCCTTCTACGCAGAGTGTCTTCTTGCCGAGAACCCAGGGGCCAGGCTCTGCGACCGTAGTCGCCAAGGGTGAGCCTACGAGCGGCGTTCGCTCGCACCTCGCCTTTCGCCGCCGCCACCCCGCAGCAGCGCCCCGCCAAGCGCTTCAGCCTTCCCTCGACGCTTCGCCCCCACCGCCGCCCCTGGCATTCTGCATCACATCCGGGGTAAAGACTCCCGACCCTTTTACGCGTCCTTCCATCATGGGCGACCGCCGCCCGCCGTCGAAGCTGGGCGACGTGCAGCCCGACCACTGGCTTGCCGAATACACCACCGACCTGATCGACCTGCTCCACGTCCT
>SKZG01000060.1 GCA_007127495.1 Planctomycetales bacterium | reverse complement strand
GGCCAATAGCTCCACGCGAGCACGACAGCCAACACGGTGGCAACCGCCAGCACCACGCAATGCGACAGGACCTTGGGAACAAGCTTGCTTGTGTCCGCCGTTTTCATCATCACCACTTGCTAGCGCGAATCGCTGCCTGAAAAACGGAGTTGTTCGAAGCCGCTAAACTGCTCACAGCTTCCGGATAAGAACGGAAAACGCCTTCCGATGGCAAACACCATAGGACCCCATGGGCAAAACCCGAGCGGCCCCGACCAGGGACCATTTGTTTCTCCGGATTCCCAACCTTGCCATCGCAAAAGTGTGGAGCCTGGGTGAACAGGGAAACTTAGGCAACTTACTTCCGTTTTTTGTGCCCAAAACGGCGACGGTTGTCCTTCAGCACGAAGCATCCATATTCCGCACGCCCCGCGAACCGATACCTCCATTCTTGATAGAAACGGGGTGTTCTGTCAAGCGCCTGACACGGTTTTGCCAACTTTGTTTGGCATTTTTCGCGCAAATGCCGCAAAAACCCGGCTTTCAGAGTCGGACGCAAACCGCTCACGGCGGTGCGATCACGTCATCGGACCGGTTGGCTCACCCGACTGGGCGATGCCAACCGTAACGCCGGCCAGCAGAAACAGAAGCGAGTTGTCGATGGGCGTGTAGCTCAGCTCATGAAAGAAGGCCTGGCACACGTAAACCCCCATCGCTCCGAGGAACAGCACCGCGTGGCTCCGGGCCCAAGCGGGCATCGTCGGCTTGGCAATGACCCGCCATGCGGCGTGTGCCCAAAGGCCGAGAACCATCAGGAACAAGGCGAATCCGACCAGTCCCATTTCCGTCAGCACACTCAGGAACGTGGAGTGGTGCGAATACGGGCGGATGGCTTCCAGTTCCAACGCCGTCGAGCGATCGGAAAGATAGGGTTTCTTGGCCTCCGGGAACTGATTGAACCCGGTGCCAAGCAACGGACGATCGCGGAACATCTGCCACGAAACGTAGGCGAAGCTGCCACGGAGGTCGACACTTTGGCGTGTGTATTGCGCCTGATACTCGCGTTCGAAGCTCAATAGCTTTTCCATCCGCGTCAGGACGAGCAGCAGAGCGGCTACCACCATGGCTCCGAGCACCAGCCGCCGCCACGGCCCTTGGAGTGTCAGGCCGAGCACAATCGCTAGTCCCAGGGCGGCTCCCATCCATACGCTTCGAGTATAGCTGAAATAAATGCCGGCCAGCATCATGGGCACCATGGCGAGCCAAGCCAATTGCCCCATGCGCCCCCAACGCGCACGCCACAGCCACGCCGCCAACAAGCACACGGCCAGCACCAAGCCGAAGGTGACCGAATGAACCATGGGGCCGCGGGCGCGTCCGAAATGGATTCCTAACGCCGGGTCGGCCATGTGCCGGGGAAACACGGCCCACCATTGCCCCGACACCTCGAGCAGCCCTACCACGGCAAGGTAGACGCCCAGGCAAGCCAGCGTCGCCTGGACCAGAACGACGTTTCGCTTGCCCAACGGCGCCTGCCGTGCAATCCAGTACAGGCATACCGGCGTCAGGTATCCGATCCACAGGCGTACGACCGTTTCCGGACCGCCGGGAAAGCCTTCCGACCACTCGAGCCTCAGTGTGGAAAGGACCAACACCGCGATCAGCGCCAGCAGGGCCCAGTCGGCACGGCCGGCCGATTTAGGATCGATTCGGCCGAGTCGCCACTGCACTACGTAGGCAACGAGCAACCCCACCAAGACCAGCCGGTCGAGCGTCACCGGAACCGGCCCGACGTTCGCGTGCCAAAACGGATGCCCGAAGCAGACGGCCACCGTCAGATACGCCAAACAGCCGGCCACCAATGAGCCGCGGAGCGCGAACACCGCGCCCCAGACGGCAGCCAAGATTCCGGCAATGACGTACAGGGCGGGCATGCCGTTAAGTATCCTCGCGTGGACTCGTTACGCAACACTGGCGGCCACCTTACCGAGGGCCTGCTTCAAGGATAGAACCCGATTTGCGGCGGGTGGGCTGACGGGCACCGCCCCGTTGGAACCCGGCATTGTGGGAGCCGTGGCGGGAGCCGAATGTGCCGCTAATTCCGATGTTGCGGGCTGGACGGTCAGGAAGAGCACGCCGAACCCGCACAACAGCCCGCCGGCAACGCCAAGGAGCACGGTCACAGCGCGGCTTGGCCCCAAGGGGTTCACGCCGGTTTGCGGCTGGTCAATTCGTGTGATGAGGCTGGCCGCATTGGCACTGGCTTGGCTCGCCCTCGCTTCGGCCAGGTGGTTCTCCGCCCGCTCCAAAGCAGTCGCCCGGTTTTGGTACTCGGCCAGTCGCGCGGCATAGGTCGCGCGCAATTCAGCCAAGCGGTCCAGCCTGACGTCGGTTGCTGCGAGCTGCTCGTTGAGCCTAGACAACCGCCGTTCGCCCAGCTTCTGTTCCGCTTCGAGGCCGCGGAGGGCAATGCCCAACTCGGCGTGCAGGTTCCTGGCAATTTCTTCCTCGGTTTCCATGGCCGACCTGACCGTCGGGTGCTCGCCGGACATGTGCCCCCTGAGTGTCGCAGTGCGGATTTGCGCGTCGACGAGGCCCTCTTTGAGCTGCCGCAAGGCCGGTTGCGAATCCAGCAGTGCGCCGGGCGCGGCCAGCAGTCGGCCCGAGTCGGGCTGGGCCGCGCGGAGCAGGTCCAGCAGATGCAGGCGGGCATCGTTGGCCGACTGGGCCTCGCGAAGTTCGGCCCGAATCTGCATGGCGGTCTGACGCAGCGTGCTGAAGTCGGCACCGGAGTTCTCTAGTGCCCGCAATTCCGCCAGATCGCCACCCACCTGGCGTTCGATCTCGCTTACCTTGGTGGTTGCCTGATCGAGCTTCGAGCGGGTGCCGGCGACCGTCCGCAGTAGTTCGTCGACCATATCCTGGGCTTTTTCGTCGCGAAGGGCTTGGAACCGCGATTCCAATTGACGGCATACGGCCCCGGCCAGCGCAAGCGCGCGGGCCCGGCTTGGGTCTTGGACCTGCAGGTAGAAGACCTCGGTGGTTCCGAATTCTGCTCCTTTGGGGGGCGTCAGGGCGACGTTCTTCTGGAGTTCCTCAATCACGCAATCGGTAGGCCAATCGGCCGCTTCCGAGCTGAGGCCGTTCGGCGCCCCCACCTCGGCCAGGGCTCCAGCCAACACGGTCCGGCTGCGTGCCAGTTCCAGAATGGTTTCCTGGACGGTTTTCATTTCGTCCGTGTGGCCGAACTTGCCGGGCCCCACGTGGTTATTCACTGCTTCGTTGCGAATCACCAGAGCCTGCGACGCTTCCCAGGTATCGGTGCGAAATACCGCGTAGAGGGCCACCAGGGAGGCAACCACGATCGCCGGAACGATCCACCGCGGAGCGTGGACTCGGAGCAGGTGTGCAAGCTCAGCCGGGCTGGGAATGGTCGATGGATGGGTGTTCATTGTCGCCTCGTTGTTTGGAACTACGGTGCAGAACTGGAAACGCCGCATCGGGAAGGATGCAAAGGCGGTGCCAATCGTCACAGGGGCCGCCCCGAAAGCCGGCAGACTCATCGCAAGTCGTGTTCGGAAAAGATGTTACATCAGTCGCGCCCCACCGTCCGCCCAGGCGTCGTGTTCAGTCGTGGCCGCGGCTCGTTGCTTTTTCGCAACGCGTGTTTTAAGAGCGCAGCCGAATCTCCTTGCAAACACGCTTTTTATAAGGGAGAGTTGCTTATGCAAATCCAATGTTATCACGATATCGGCGCGTTGGAGCCCCACGCAGGAACCTGGGACCGGTTAGCCGGCGGCGTGCCGTTTCGCTCCTGGCCGTGGCTTTCCACTTGGTGGCGGCACTATGGGCCTTTGCCCTGTGCGGCTGCTCGGAGGCGCCGGCTTCATGTGCTGTGCGTTTTTGACGGGGCCGGTGCGCCGGTGGCCCTGGCGCCTCTTTATTCCGAAGAGGCGGCGACGACCGGCCGCGTATTGCACCTGTTGGGCAGCGGTCAGGTTTGCTCGGAATACCTGGGCGTGTTGGCCATGCCGGGACGCGAGGAGGCCGTCGCCGCGGTCTTGGCCGATTACTTGGCCGACCGGTGTCACGCTCCACGCTCCAACGCGGAACGCTGGGACCTGATCCAGCTCGAAGCCGTCGACGTGAACGACCCCGTGCTCAGGCCGCTCTTGGAGAACTTGCGTCAGCGCGGGGTTGGCGTTCACCACCGGTCCGGCCCCGGTTGCTGGCGCATCGACCTGCCTAACTCGTGGGACGCCATGCTCGCCAGCCTTTCGAGAAACCACCGCACGCGCATCCGCCGCGTGCTGCGGCGCGGCGAAGCACGCCGGTGCATGCTCCACGTGGTCGAGCGCGCTTCCGACCTGCCCACGGCCTTCGAACACCTAGTGGAACTACACCAGCGCCGCTGGCAAAGCCGGGGGGAACCCGGCGCGTTCGGCTCAGAACCCTTTCTTGCCTTCCACCGCGATGTGACGCCGCGCCTGCTCAGCGCGGGACACTTGCAACTTGTTTGGATCGAGGCTGACGGCCGGCCGCTGGCGGCCGAGTACCTACTGGCCGGGTCCGGGGCCGTTTACCAGTATCAGGGAGGCATGGACGCGGATCGCCTGCAATGGGAACCGGGCCACCTGGCCATCGCCCACATCATGCAGCTTGCCATCCGCCAAGGCCGCCGAAAGTTCGACTTCCTTCGGGGCAATGAGCCTTACAAGGCCCAGTGGCGAGCCGAGTTCCACAACAACACGGAGGTGCGAATTGTGGCGTCCCGGCCGGGCCCCCGCATGCGGCATCAGGCATGGCTGGCCACGCGCACGGCGAAGGATTGGGCGCGCCGCGGACTGCAACTTACCGGAATCCGACGGGCCGGCGCCGGTCATCCACAATAGCCCATTCACTCCATCCGCGAAGCCCCCATGCCCCTCTGGAAATACCTGCTTCTGCACGTGTACTACCACGGGTTGCTCCCGACTCGGTGGCTGCGACGACGTGCGTACGAGCGCGCCGGGCGCGTGCCGGTTGTGGTGCTTCTGTATCATCGTGTTGCCCGCGACATGACCACGGACTGGACCATTTCCGCCCAGAGGTTTGCCCAGCAGATTCTGTGGCTGAAACGGCATTTTCCATTGGTTTCGCTTGGCGAGGCACAGCGAATCCTCCGTTCCGGCGAGAATCGCCGTCCTTGTGTGAGCATCACCTTCGACGACGGCTACGCTGAGAATTGCCAGGAAGCGATTCCCCTGCTTGTGAAGGAACGGATCCCTTGCACGTACTTCGTGACCGCTCGGAACGTGCTCGAAGGTGTGCCGTTCCCGCACGACGTCGCGGCGGGCAGCCCGCTGCCGCCGAACTCGCCGGAGCAGCTTCGCGCCATGGCGGCGGCCGGGATCGAGATCGGCGCGCACACCTACACCCACGCTGACTTGGGCAAGCTGACCGACCCCGACATACTGCAGCGCGAAATCGTGACGGCAGGGGAAATGCTCGCTGATGCCATAGCTCGCCCGGTGCGATATTTTGCGTTCCCCTTTGGCAAGCATCGCAACCTGACCCCCACGGCATTCCGCGTTGCGCGCGAGGCAGGGTATGAGGCGGTGTGCTCAGCGTATGGCGGTTACAATTTCCCGGGCGACGACCCATTTCACCTTCTTCGAATCGCGGCCGACCCGTGGACCATTCGCCTGAAGAATTGGACGACCATCGATCCGCGCAAACTCGGAATTGGACATTGCGAAGGCCCCGCCTGCCCCCAGCAACCCGCCGTACCCATGACCATTGAAGGTTAGCGTTCTTCCATGTGTTCCGACTCACCGCCCACCGCTGACGCCCTCTCGCCGTCGGACCGATCGGAACCTCGGCTGCACGCTGACTCGCTGGCCGACAGTGTGCTGATCTTGCTGGGCATGGCGGTTGTCCAGCGCGGCGTGGGGTTTGTCCGTGCCGTCCTGTTCTGCCGGTGGCTCGAACCGCAACAGCTTGGCCAGTGGGACATGGCGTTTAGCTTCCTGCTGATCGCCGCGCCGCTTTCCGTGCTGGCCCTGCCGGGCGCCTTCGGCCGCTACGTGGAGCACTTTCGCCAGCGGGGGCAGTTGCGCACGTTTCTGCGTCGGACGATGCTGGTTTGCGCGGGCACGGCCGGGCTGGCGTCGGTCGTGGTGTTCCTGGGCCGGCGGTGGTTTGCCGCACTGATCTTCGGAACACCCGACGATACCTACACGGTCGGACTGCTCGCGGCCAGTCTGGCTGCGGTGGTCGGCTTCAATTTTTCCATCGAATTGTTTACCTCATTGCGAAACATCCGGCTGGTTTCGGTCATGCATCTGCTCAACAGCCTGATGTTCGCCGGGCTGGGCGTGGTGTTGGTGCTCGGCTGGCAGCCTTCGGCCTCCAGCGTGGTGACGGCCTACGGCATGGCATGCCTCCTGAGCGTGATCTTTGCCTCCTGGTGGATGCGGCACCTCTGGCGCAACACAGCCCCGGTCGACGAGCCCATCGGGCACCAGACGTTCTGGGCCAAGCTGGTGCCGTTTGCCGGTTGGGTGTTGGCAGTGAGCGTCCTGGTGAACCTGTTCGAGGTCGTGGACCGGTACATGATTATCCATTACTCGACACGGCCGGCTGAGGAAGCCCTGGCCTTGGTGGGCAACTACCACACGTCGCGCATTGTTCCCATGCTCTTGGTTTCCCTGACGGCGATGCTGGGCGCCATGATCACCCCGCATTTGGCCCACGACTGGGAAGCCGGCATGAACGACCGCGTGGGCGAACGGCTGAGGCTTTTCCTGAAGCTTTTCGGGTTCGCGCTCTGTGTGGGGCAACTGGCCGTGCTGGCGGCCGCCCCCCTGTTGTTCAACGTGGCAATGAAGGGCAAATTCGACCACGGGCTGGCCGTGCTGCCCTGGACCCTGACCTATTGCACCTGGTTTGCCATGGCGCTGATTGTTCAGAACTACCTGTGGTGCGCCGAGAAAGCTCGGCTGTCCAGCGTCGCGATGGTGGCCGGCCTGTTGCTGAACGTGGTGTTGAACAGGGCCCTGCTACCGCCGCTTGGACTGCTCGGCGCCGTGCTGGCTACCAGCATGGCCAACTTGGTTGCGCTGGGCATCATCTGCCTGTTCGTCCGGCGGTTGGGGTTTCCGTTCGACCGCGGCGTACGGGTCGTCCTGTTGTTGCCGCCAGCGGCGTGTCTCGGACCGTGGATGATGGCGGCTGTCTTGGTGGTCGTGGGCTTGGAAGCGGCTTTCTCCGACCACTTGCTCTCGCCCGAGGAAAAGCGGGAGATACGGCAGGTCCTAAACGATTACCTGATGCGCTTCGCCGCGTTCCGCAACAGGTGGTACGGCACGGCCTCCGCCCCTCCGCTTACCAGCCCATGACGCCCATGAATTGTCTTCATTCGGACCAACGCCTGCCTTTGAGCGAACGCGGCCCGTTGCGCGTCATGTTCGTGATCACGAACATGCCCGTCGGCGGTGCGGAAACCTTGCTGGTCGAGCTGATCCGCCGGCTTGACCGGAGGCGGTTTGCCGCGGAATTGTGCTGCCTGAAGCACTTTGGCCCGCTGGGCGAGGTTCTGGCCAGGGAAGTACCCGCATTCACCGGACTGCTCAGCCACAAGTACGACTTCGCCGTGTTCGGCCGCTTGCGCCGCCTGCTGGCTGATCGGCAGATCGACGCGGTCGTCACGGTCGGCACGGGTGGCGACAAGATGTTCTGGGGGCGTCTGGCTGCTCGGGCCGCCCGCGTGCCGGTCGTCTGTTCCTCGCTTCACTCCACGGGCCTGCCCGACCACGTGGAACTGCCCAACCGCCTCCTGGCGCCCATGACGGATGCGTTCATTGCTGTCGCCCCCTCGCACGGCGACTACCTCGTGCGGTGCGAGGGCTGCCCGCGGCGCAAGGTGCGGGTGATTCCCAACGGGGTCGATACCGACCGGTTTCATCCCCGCTGGCCGGACCGGAGCGTGCTGGAGGAACTCGGGATGCAGGCTGACACTCCGGCAGCGGGCATTGTGGCTGCATTGCGGCCGGAGAAGAACCACGAACTGTTCCTTCGCGCCGCGGCGTTGGTTCACGCCCAGCGGCCCGCGGCGCGGTTCCTGGTCGTTGGCGACGGGCCCCGGCGCGCGTCGCTAGAACACATGGCCGCTGACCTGCGACTGACCCACGCCGTCCGTTTCCTGGGAACGCGTGCCGACGTTCCGGCAGTCCTGTCCATACTGGACGTGCTCTTGCTCACCTCGCACATGGAGGCGAACCCGGTGTCGATCCTGGAAGCCATGGCTTCTGAAATACCCGTCGTCGCCACGCGTGTGGGCTCGGTCCCGGAAACCGTGTGCGACGGTGAGAACGGCTACCTGGCGGCGCCCGGCGATGCCGAGGCCATGGCCGCCCACACGCTGGCCCTGCTGGACAATCGGAAACGGGCCGAAGCCCTCGGCCGCGCCGGCCGCGAAACCGTCCTGCGGCACTGGTCCATCGACCGCATGGTCGGAGGCTATGAGCAGCTTATTGAGGAAATCTACGAGCGCAAGGCGGCTTCGTCACGTCGTCGATACGGCCTTCCTATTCCGTGCGCAAGAACCTCATGACATCCCGGCTCCCGCAATCCGCTCGTGGACCTGCTCGCCGGAAACCGACCGGTGCGCATAGGCCAGACACGCCTGGATGTCGTTCGGTTCAAGCATCGGATACTCCTGAAGAAGCCGTTCAGGGGTATCGCCCGCTACCAACATTCCGAGCACGTGCTCGACGGCAATTCGCATGCCGCGAATGATCGGCTTACCCCCGAAGATATCGGGATTCACCGTAATTCGTTCCAGCAATTCATCTTCGGTCATGGGTGGCACCATCCGCACTAGGGCAATGATTCAATGTCCTCTTCGATCGTATCCTATTGGCTATTCAGCGGCAAGGGGTCCGGAGATTTGTGTCGCTCCCAGCGCCTGCTTCCGTGGCATCGATTCCAACTCCACCCACGCCGCCTGGAACGGCGCCAGCGGAAAGGGGTCGGCCACCGGAGCGCCGGGATCGAGCAGGCTGCGCCGTGGGGCGGTCCCGGTGATGCGCCCGACCTCGACGCACTGCAACCGGTCCGACGCGTTGAGCAACACCAGGATGCGCTGCCGGCCGTCGGGGCTGGTGCGAACGAAACCCAACACAGCCGGGTTGGGCAACTCGACCACCCCCTGATCGCCGTTGGGATGAAACGCCGGCTGCGCGATCCGCACGGCGAGCATGGCCCGATAGCCTTCGAGAACCTGCGCCTGGAGCGAACCGGGGGCCAGCATGGCGTCGAGTTGTTCCCGGGCAAACTTGCGGCGGTTGATCGACCGGGCGCGCCCTGTCGCCTCGACGCCCGCCGCGTCGTTCGGCGTTCCGACGAGGCTGTGGAAATACACCGCCGGCATGCCGCGGAGGCCGAGCATGACCGCCTGCCCGGCCAAAAAGCGGCGCACCTGCCGCGCGGACTCGGTCGGTCCCGCATCGGCCATGGCTGCGAAGTACGTGATATTCAATTCATAGGGGCTGTCGGTCCCGTCGGCATTGCGCTTCGTACTCACGTGACCGCCTCGGGCCTTGATGGCGGCGACGAACCGGTCGAATCGGTCGGGCGGCATGAGACCCTCCAGCGGCCGCACGCCCACCCCGTCGTGCGAGGCCGTGAAGTTCAGCACCGTACAGCCCGCCGGTGGCGGCTCCAAATCGGCAAGCCATCGAGTGGCCAGCGACGCATCGCCGGCCAGCATCGCTTCGAGCAGCAGCGGCGCCAGCGTGAACTGGTACACCATGTGCGCTTCATCGCCGGCCCCGAAGTAACTCGTATTCTCCTCGTGCGGTACATTGGTTTCGGTCAGCAGGAGGGCGCCGGGGGCAAGCTCATCAACCAGGTCGCGCATCAACTTGACTACCTCGTGCGTTTCGGGCAGGTGGATGCATGGAGTCCCCGGCCGCTTATACAGATAGGCGATGGCGTCGAGCCGGATAATCCGGGCGCCCTGCCGCAAATAGAAGAGCAACACGTCAAGCATTGCGAGCAGCACGTCGGGCTCCGCGAAGTCCAGGTCGATCTGGTCGTCGCTGAACGTGGTCCACACGTGCCGCCTCCCTCGCGAGGTGTCCACGGGGGTCAGCAGTGGCAGGCTCCGCGGGCGCACCACCATGGAAAGGTCATCGGCCGGACTCGCTTCGATGAAGAACCGCCGGTACGGCTCGCGGCCTTCCAGGTAGCCCTGGAACCACGCACTTTGTTTCGAGACGTGGTTCAACACCAGGTCGAACATGAGTTCGTACCGCTCGCCCAGCGCGGCCACGTCGGGCCAATCGCCTACGGCCGAATCCACCCGCCGGTAGTCGATCACCGAGAATCCGTCGTCGGAGGAATAGGGAAAGAACGGCAGCAGGTGGAT
>SKZG01000312.1 GCA_007127495.1 Planctomycetales bacterium | reverse complement strand
GTTGCTAGTTGCTAGTTGCTAGTTGCTAGGTGTTAGGTGCTGGCTGTTGGTTACGGGTTGGGTGGGGCGCGCCGGGAACGGACGTCGACGCTTTCGCGGTGCGCGGTAAGGCCTTCCTTGGTGGCGAGCATGCGTACGTCGCGGGCAAGGCGTTGCAGGCCCTCCGGACCGAAGTGAATCATGCTGTTGGCGCGCAGGAAGTTGTTGGCGGAAAGGCCGCTGGCAAAGCGCGCCGTGCCGCTTGTGGGCAGCACGTGCGACGGGCCGGCCGCGTAGTCGCCCAGCGCCACGGGCGTGTAATTACCCAGAAAAATGGCACCCGCATAGGGTATCTTTTCCGCCAGCCGTTCTGCGTCTTCGGTGGCGATGTGAAGGTGCTCGGCGGCGATTTCGCTGGCCAGTGCGCAGGCTTCGTCGGCGTCGCGGGCAAGGATGACGGCGCCGAACTGTTCGAGGCTCTGCCGTGCCAGGTCGCCACGTTCCAGCTCGCCGAGCATCGTTTCCAGCGCCGCGACGGCCGCGTCGAGCACTTCGGCTTCCCAACCGATGAGCACACTGGCGCCGGGGGCGTGCTCGGCCTGGGCAATCAGATCGGCCGCGGTGAACTCGGGCTCGGTGGAACTGTCGACGATCACAACCACTTCGCTCGGCCCGGCCAGCGAGTCGATGTCGACCTCGCCGTAGACGTGCTTCTTCGCCAGGGTAACAAACAGGTTGCCCGGTCCGACGATCTTGTCGACCGGCGATATGCCATCGACGCCATACGCCAGTGCGGCAACGGCCTGGGCCCCGCCGAGACGGTACACCTCGGAAATGCCCAATTCGTGGCAGACGGCCAGGATGTCGGGGTTGTACGCTCCGAACGGCGTGGGCGGGGCGACGACGGCCAATTCCTTCACCCCGGCCACCTGTGCAGGCACGGCCGTCATGAGCACCGTGGACGGGTACGCCGCCGCGCCGCCCGGCACGCACAAGCCGGCACGCCGAATCGGACGGTAACGCTGCATCAAGTACCCGTCTGGGCGGTCGACGCGGACGTCGCGGTGCAAGATGGCGTCTTGGAACTCGGCGATGTTCTCGCGCACTCGCCGGATGGAGACGAGGAAAGCCGGGTCGGCCGCATCGTAGGCCGCTCGCAGTTCGGCCTCCGGCACGCGGATCGTCTCGGCGGTCAGTTCGACCCCGTCGATGCGACGAGCGTAGTCGAGGACGGCGTCGAAACCACGGGTTTGCACGTCGCGGCAGATACGGTCGACGACCTCGATCGGGCTGAGTTCCTCGCCAAAAACCTCAATGGTCTTCTGGCGACCTGCCTCGCTGACCACATTTCCCTGCGGGCTGAGCCTTTCGCGCAATTCGGCGATACCCTGGCGGGCATTGTCCCGCGAAGTGTCGATTCGTTGGATTTGTAAGCCGTTGCTGGCCATCGGGCACCTCTCTGGCTGGGTGAAACAGCGGGAAAGCGTTATTGCGGATTTCCAACGTAGAGACGGAAGAGCCCTTCATTGTGTACAAACCGGGCAAATGGCGGTAGGGTGGGCGGCGCCGCGGCGAAAAGCATGCATGACACCCGGGCAAGCCGTGGGCAGTTCTTCCGCCCAACTGGATTCTCCCGCCCGCAGCAACCGCGTATTCGGGACGCGACAGCTTTCCACGCGCCCGTTGCATGACAGACCGTCGCCCGCAACGTACAATAGAAAGGAGTGTATACTCGCCGCGTGCCGTTATTGCGCTTTTGTAGGATGGACATTCTTGTCCGTCTTCGCTTTGACGGGCTAAAGCCCATCCTACGGGAATGCGCAGTTTTAGGCCGCGGCGAGTACACCGTTCGCGGGCCGGCTGGGGACGGGGCCACTTTCCGGGCAATCGGGCGTCATTGTGAAAACGTTATTTTCCATATCATGCACCACCTGTACCGCCCGGCTCGCGGTGCGCAGCGCCGACTCCATCGGTGCGATCGTAGCCTGCCCGAAGTGCGGCAGTATGGTGCAAATCGTCCCGCCCGACGATTGGGTGGATTCGGACCACCAAGATGCAGGCTCCGGGGCCGTTCCCGACTCGACGGTGGCCGAGGCGCTGCAGGACGCCACTCACCCGCCGATTTCCGGCCGTCAGCCGACGCGCGACGAGCCGCGCCATGCCGCAGGCTCCGAGGCCCCGAAGTCGCGTCCCGCAACACCGTCGGCGGGCAAGCCCGCGGCTGCCCAAGCTCGAAAGCCCCGGAAAAGGGTCCCGGTACGGAGGGTGGCAGCGGCGGGCCTTGCCGCGGCCGCGCCGCCCATTCAGGGCGCCGCCTCGGCCACCACGCCTGCGCCCCCGATTCCGCCGAAGGCAGGCGGTGTGGGCGTGCCGGAACCGCCGCCGGCTCCCGATCAGCTAGCGGCCCACCTGCCCAACTTCGCTTCGCCTGCTGAACTTTTGTGGCGGAAATGGCTCTTGTATGCCGTCGTACCACTTGCCGGCTTGGTGGTTCTTGTCGGCGCTTGGACGGTGCTCACTCGCCGCGGCCCTCAGCCGCCGGCCGTCGTCAGCGAGGAGGAAGCCGACCCGGAACCCGAGCCGGCCATTGTTCCGGTCGAATCGAGTCCGCCGGGCCCAGATCACTTCGACCTCCGTTGGGTGCCCGACGGCACCGCCATGCTCGTTGACCTCCGCGCCGGCGACGGGGTGACCTCGGCCCAGGGCCGGCTGCTGCTC
>SKZG01000382.1 GCA_007127495.1 Planctomycetales bacterium | reverse complement strand
TCTACCGGACGGGCTTGAGTACCCGCAGGGTTCCGATGAAAGGTTTCAAACTCACATCATGCTCGTCATCCTCCTTTCCCACGCTTTCGTGGCGCAAGGTCAGGTCTTGACTTGTAACCTACGGCGGACGAATTCAGGTTCCATCGCACGCGTGGCGAATGGACCTCGAAAACAGCCCGTAGGTTACAAGTCAAGACCTGACCCCAAGAGCATTCATTGCTATTCTTTGTCGAAGGCGGCGTCGAAGGCGACCCCGCTCGGCTCGAAGTCGGTCCGACGGACGAAGTCGCAGGCCTCCTGGGCGCCGTGGTCGCGGTCCATGCCGCTATCCTCCCACTCGACGGAAAGCGGTCCCTGGTAGCCGACGTGGTTCAGCGCGCGGATGATCTCCTCGAAATCCACCCCGCCGTGCCCCAGGCTGCGGAAGTCCCATCCGCGGCGCGGATCGCCAAAGTTCAGGTGGCTGGCCAAAATCCCCGTGCGGCCGTCGAGCGTTACGATGGCGTCCTTCATGTGGACATGGTAAATGCGGTCGCTGAAGCGGCGAATGAATTCGACCGGATCAATCCCTTGCCAAAGGAGGTGGCTCGGGTCGAAATTGAAGCCGAACTCCTCGCGCCCGTCCAACGCCTCGATCGCCTTTTCGGCCGTGTAAAGGTCGAAGGCGATTTCCGTCGGATGCACCTCCAGCGCGAACTTGACGCCACATTCGGCAAACACGTCGAGAATCGGGTTGAATCGCTCGGCCAGAAGCCGAAAACCGCCATCGATCCACGCCGGCGGCACGGGCGGGAACGAGTACAGAAGGTGCCAAATGCTGGAGCCGGTAAATCCGTTGACCACGCTCACGCCAAGCTTCTGGGCAGCACGAGCCGTGTTCATCAATTCTTCGGCGGCGCGGGCGTTCACGCCGGCAGGGTCGCCATCACCCCACACGTAGGGTGGCAAGATCGCCTGGTGGCGCTCGTCGATATTATCCAATACCGCTTGGCCTACCAAGTGAGCGCTGATCGCCCATACGCTCAGGTTGTACTTCTCCAGCATCTCGCGTTTTTGAGCACAGTAATCGTCTTCGGCGAGCGCTTTGTCAACCTCGAAGTGGTCGCCCCAGCACGCCAGTTCAAGGCCGTCAAAACCGTATTCACTGAATTTTCGTGCCAGCTCTTCCAGGGGGAGGTCAGCCCACTGGCCAGTAAACATTGTAACGGGTCGCGCCATTTCGGTACTCCTTGTGTTGTTTTGGACCGGATAGGCCACATCGTGCCGGGCCGATTATGCCGACCTGCAAAACGATGGGGCGAGAGTAACATGCTGCAAGACATTGTGTCAGATTCGCAGGCCCGTGCAAGTGGGTACCATGGCCGGGCCGGCGCGGCCGACTTGGCGCCATGCCGGCTTCCCTAACTCGCCGCGGCCGAAAACTGCGGAACTTCGCTTTGACGGGCTAAAGCCCGTCCTACGGGAAATCCGCGAAAACGAAACGGTGTCGTTCAGCCGGCATGCGTTATGGTACAATCCACATAGGGGCACGCAGAGTCGCATGGCCCCCCGCCGCGTTTCTTTCCTGGAGTCGAGCAATGCGTATGGCAAAGTTTGGGGCACTGCTGGTGCTCGCGATGCATCAGGCGGCATCGCCTTTCCCGGCGTCGGCGTCAGGAATTGTCCAGGTCGAGCTGGTAGCCGAAGGGCCGACGCTGCAGATGGCCGCCCAGCAGTGGGCCCGAGCACTGGACCGTGCCGGCATACGGAATGTGCGAATTCGCGCTGCTCGGCCCACCGACCGGGTCGGGGTGAGCGCGCGCGGCACCGAAGCCAGCCCCATTTACCTGGTGACCGGCTCCATCCTCTCGCACACGGAATTGCAGATGCCGTCTGGACGGTTTCGCCAAACCGACCTCGCCCGGCTTGCGGCCTGGCTGGACGACTTGGCCCAGCGAGGAACCCCCGACTCGCGCGAACCGGTCGGCGCGTTCGGATTGTCGGAAAGCCAGTTCGAAATATTGAGTACGGAATTGATGAAGCCGGTCATCGTTCGCACTGCAGGCGCCAACCGCATGGAGACGGTTGACCGGCTTGCCCGACTCCTTGCCGTCCCTTTCCGGCTGGACGCCGACGCCCGCCATTCGTTGCAGTCCGACACCGTCACGGAGGAACTGCACAACCTCACGACGGGAACGGCCTTGGCATACCTATTGCGGCCCGCCGGCTACAGCCTCGTACCCGGTTCGGAGGGAGGGAAGGCGGTGCTGCATGCCCTCCGCGCGCAGCCGGGCCGGGAGATTTGGCCCGTCGGCTTCGAGCCGGAACGGCCGATCCATGAGATCGTGCCGGCGCTCTACGAGTTCCGCGATGTGAACATCGAGGGCGTTTCGGCCCAGGTCGTGATCGACGCCCTGGCCAAGCAGCTTGAAGTACCCATGCTGCCCGACCACAGCGCCCTGGCACGGCACGGGATCGACCCGTCCGAGAAGATGGTCCAATTTCCCCGCAGCCGAACCACGTACAGTCTCGCTCTTCGGCGAGTGCTCTTTCAGGCCGGGCTGAAATTCGAGGTGCGAGTGGATGAGGCTGCCAATCCGTTTGTTTGGATCACTACCATCAAGCCCCTTTAACGGTTATCGATCAAACCTGAGTTATAGCCTTAGGAGTTATGTTATGCCCCTCCGTGAAGGGCTGCGGTCGTTGTTGCACTGATCGCT
>SKZG01000336.1 GCA_007127495.1 Planctomycetales bacterium | reverse complement strand
GCGCGGATGAGCCGGGGTTCAAGCCGCTCGCCCCGTTCGACCGCCTCGGCGAACTCGGTGCGGATCGCGCCCTTGCGGGCATCGTCGGCGGTGGCGAATTCCTGTTGGAGGCTGCGAAGCCGGGCCAGCAGTGCCCTCCACTCGGTCAGAAGCTGCTCGAACGAGGGGTCCGAATCGCCCGGTTCGTCGGCCGTGGCATCCCGGCCCGGAGGCACAAGGTCGAGCGGTTGTTCGGCGGCCGTGGCGGCGCCGCCCAGCAGGGCGGCCAGTCCGAGGGGGACAAGGGCGTTTCGCAGAAGCGTCATGGCAAACTCCATGGTTGGAGGAAAGGGGCAATCCTGTTAGAATACCACAATGGGCCGCCGGGTCCAAACCCACCGCGCGGCGCTTTCCAGCGCATGGAGTATCTGTAATAGACCATGTCACCTCCACGCCGCAAACCGAATGCTCCCGCCAGGCCGGCCCGGCAGCCGGCGGGCGTGCGGATTATCGGCGGGCGGCTGCGCGGACGGCGGTTGGCCTACAGTGGCGACGCCCGCACACGCCCCATGAAAGACCGGCTGCGCGAGGCGATCTTCAACCTCGTCGGGCCGGCGGTGAAGGGGCTCTACGCAGTCGACCTGTTCGCCGGGACCGGCGCCCTGGGGTTGGAGGCGATCAGCCGCGGCGCGTCGCGGGCGACGCTCATCGAGCAGCATTTCCCCACCGCCGAACTGATTCGACGCAGTACCGCCGACTTGGGGCTTAGCGAGGTGTGTGAAATCGTCGCGGCCGATACATTCACGTGGTGGCGCCGGGGTCCCCATTTGGGCAGCCAACCGCAACTGATCTTCTCCTCGCCGCCGTACGACCTGTATGTCACGCGAACCGACGACATGGTCGCCCTCATTTCCGGGCTGTTCCAGGCCGCGCCGGCGGGCAGCCTGCTGGTGGTCGAGGCCGACAGGCGGTTCGACTTCGCTTTGCTGCCCGCGCACGAATCGGCCGACGTGCGGAGCTACCCCCCGGCCGTGGTCGGCCTGTTGCAGAAGGAGTGACCGGCAATCATGGACCCTTGAACACGGGAGATTCCATCCTCCGGCTGCTCTGTTGCTGTGCCCCGGCTTACGAGCACGACGACACGGTTCTTGAGGATATGTGATTGCCTTCGCTGGCGATTCCCCCCGCCTTGGGGCATTGGCGGCGACAATTGCCCCGCCGCCGGCCGTTTTCGAGGTTCTTCCGTTTCTCGGTGCAGGCAGCCTTTGCTTCAGCGACGGCACACGGCGTGTGCCTACGACATTGGAACTGTAGCCGTATTTTGCGCGATGCCGGTGTACTTCGGGGCGCCCTATGCCGATTCTTACTGATACGTCTGCTTATGCCGATTAAAGCGGGCAATTTGTAGCGGCACGGCGCGAGCCGTCCGGTATTACAGAAAACCGGGCGGCTTGCGCCGCTCCGCTAACAAAACAGCAACAACCAAAAGGGGGAGTCGATGAGTTTTTATCGAGAACTGGCCAGTGGCGCGATCTTGTGTGCTCTGTGTTTCGCAGCCGCGATATTCTCTTTTTCTACCCCCTCAAGAAGAGTGGCGGAGGGCGACGCCCCGCACGTCGTGCCGGAATCGGTCTCGATCCTTGTCCGGCCGGTCCGGTCGCCCGCCGCCAAGCCGGCCGTGAACGCCCCCGAAACGCCCCCGGCCGCGGTGAACGACGCCGCGCCCAAGGCTGGGCCGGTGCCGGTGGCCGAGCATGTCACAGAACTGCCTGCGACCGACGTGCCCGAGCATGCCACCGAGCCGCCGGCGACCGACGACGAGGTGCGATGGCTCCGTTTCCCCGTTGCGATGGAGGAACCGACTGCGCCCATGGTCGCCGCCGACGCCATGCCTTTGGTCGGAAATCAGGCGCTGCCCGAACTCCCTTTGGACGACACGCACATCCTGATCGTATCGGAGCCACAGCGCGAACTCGCCGCCCCAACCGAACCGCTCGCGTCCGCGGAAGTCGCCGGCGAGTTGGATTTGATCCAGCCGGAGTTCCTTGCCGCCAAGCCGTCGTTGCCGCTTCCCGGACCGGCCGACTTGATGGTCACCGATCCCGTTGAGCATGCACCCACCGACCGGGAATCCTTCGAAGCCGAATCTTCCGACGGTTCGGCACCCGAAGCGGCGGAAGAGGCTGATGCCCTCGCGGGCCGGCAGATTCCGATCTGGCATGCACCCTCGGAGCTGCTCGAGCGGGTTGAGCGGCTGGCCGACTATCCGGAAACACAGACGTGGGCCGGCGCAGTGGTATGGCAAATCGAGGCGATTGGCATCGCCGTGCAGGACCAAACGGAAGACACCCCCCAGCTCCTCGACGCATTCGAGAATGCAATCGCCGAAGCCATGGCGCTCGCCGGGCGAGTGAGCGAGCCGGCGCTGGCCGCCCGCTTGCAGCGAACCGCCCACGCCATGCGCCGTCGCCTGGAAGTGTGGCGCTACGCCGATCGCCTTGCCGGCGATCCCAACCGGGCTGCCGCCGCGCGGGCCGACTGGGACGAGTTGGCCCTCTCGCTCGATCGGGTTGGGCAGTACGTGGGCGAGTCGCCGGTCGGGCAGCAGTGGCGCGAATATCTGTTGATCGACTCGCTGCGACATTGGGCGGCACGCCGGCAGGCCGACGACGAACACGTCGGGCGCGAGTTGGTGGAAGCGTCGCTGAACCGGCTGACGCG
>SKZG01000247.1 GCA_007127495.1 Planctomycetales bacterium | reverse complement strand
TGCCTCCGCCCCACGGGGTCGCAGGGCGGTATTTTCCTAAGAAAGCTAATTGGGAAAAGGATTTAGGTCGAATTATTCGCGTTTCTTGCAGATAATTGAGGCCGGGAGGCGGGTTTGGTATGCTGTTTGCTCCATCCTGCTGCGGTGGTAAGCACTGGGCTTCCACAGCGTTTTCTGCTACGGTAGGTGGGTATTCGGCTGCGGCTGGCAACTATCAACGAGGCGGCGTCAAGGCGATATTGCCTGGACCCGCAATGTGCCGCCGCCGGAAAGCCTGCTTTCCGGGGTGAACCAACGACAACGGACTTCCGTATCAAAAATGAACGGCACGATTGAACAAATGCCTCCGCGTGCCCCACAGCCAGATCTACCCGAGAACTGGTCCGATGAGGAGTTGATCTTGGGTTACCAGTCTGAGGGCGATCGGCGCGCGTTCGACGAACTGGTCCACCGCTACGAGCGGGAGTTGTATAACTATCTCCGGCGGTACGTGGGCGATGACCAAGTGGCGGAGGATGTTTTTCAGCAAACGTTCCTCCAGGTCCACCTGAAGTGCGACCAATTCGAGCCGGGGCGCAGGTTTCGTCCGTGGCTGTACACGGTGGCGATTAACCAAGCCATCGATATGCAGCGCCGCAATCGGCGCCACCGCATGGCCAGCCTGGACAAGCGACTTGGAACCGGCGACGAGCAGGAGACCGGGGCATTGGTCGATCTGTTGGATAACGAAAGTGCCGGCCCGAGCCAACTGGCCGAAGAGGCCGAACAAAGTGAAGAGGTCCGCCGGGCAGTGGACGAGTTGCCCGAATCGACTCGCCAGGCGGTGCTATTGGTTTATTTTCAGGGCATGAAGTACCGTGAGGCTGCCGAAGTGATGTCGATCCCTGTAGGTACTGTGAAGAGCCGACTACACGCCGCCATTGGAAGGCTCAACGAAGTTCTTTCCCGCAACCACCTTCCGAAATGACCCCATGAGTTCGATCGAACGAGAGCAATTGCTGGGTTATTTGCTCGGCGCGCTGGACGATGACGAGCAACGGCACATCGCCACGCGCCTCCGACGAGAACCTGAACTGCTGCGGAGCCTGGAGTCGGTCCAGCGTACACTCCGGCCCTTGGAGGCTTTGCCTCGCTCCTACGAACCACCTGCCGGGCTGGCAGCCCGAACCTGCCGCACGGTGCTCGCGAAACGCGGCCGGACGGAACGACTGCCACAACTGAGCCCGGTTTCCTCAACGGCGCACTGGACGCAAGGGTTCCGGTTCGCGGATCTGGCGGTTGGGGTGGCTATCTTCCTGGCGGCCGCCGCGCTGATCGTGCCGGCGCTCCAAAACAGCCGTTTCCATGCGCAGGTGTTCACGTGCCAGAACAAGCTTCGGCAAATTGGCGTCGCGCTGACTCAGTACAGCGAGCGGCATGGGGGATATTTTCCCGTCGTCCCGCCCCGAGGCAAATTGGCCACGGCGGGCATCTATGCGCCGGTGCTCATGGAACACGGCTTGCTGACGGAATCGAGCCAAGTGGTTTGCCCCGGCTCGCCTTTGGCCGAGGATCGCCATTATCGCGTGCCGCGGCTCTCCGAAGTTGAGCGAGTTGGTGGCGATCAGGTCGGGGAGCTGTGCAGCCAAATGGGTGGAAGCTACGGCTATAGTTTGGGTCATATCCAGGACGGCGTGTACTATGGCACGAAGAACCTTCGCCGCCAACATTTCGCGCTGATGGCAGACCGGCCCAGCCTCCACATGCCCGATTTCCAAACTGTCAACCATTCTGCCCGAGGGCAGAATGTCTTGTTCGAGGACGGCCATGTTCAGTTCCTTGCGACGCCCAGTATCCCCGGCCCGTCGAGTCACATCTTTACGAACGACGCGGGGCGCATTGCTCCCGGTTTGCACGTTGACGATCCAGTCATCGTTTCCAGCACGGCCTACCCGCTACTGAGCCCGGAAGAGTAGTCGCGAAGCTCGTTGTTCTACTCGCCGCAGGCCATTAGCCTCTTATCCGGAACCGGCGGCCATTGAGCTGTTTGCAGGCAATACGAACGATTCGGGCACGCTGCGGCCGCAGATCGAAAAAATTTGCAAACGGTGCGGGATTCAGCGAGTGGTGCTGGTAGGCGACTGCCGGATGATTACCCAGCCCCATATCGAGGACGAGTTGCGCAACGTCGTGAGGCTCGATTGGGTCGCGGCATTGAAAACCGCAGGGCGGTTGAGCACATCGACGGTTATTTCGGAGTATTGATGCGAGTCGAGTTGTTTGGTAGACTATTGCAATGGCGGTAGACTATTATAATGGCGGTAGACTATTATAATGGCGGTAGACTATTATATAATGGCGATGGGTAGGATGTAATGGCGATGGGTAAGATGCCCCTTGCGTGAATGTTCAGGTTCAATAATCCGGGCCGGGTTGAGGGGAGGAAGAAATGTACAGATTTCGTGTCGATTTGGTCGCTGTCGGAATGGTGATCCTGACGATCGCCGGCTGTGGGAGTTCCGAAGATCAACCTGCGGAAAGGGATGGGGCTGCTGAGCCCGTGGTTGTGGAAACCATCGCCGAGCAGGGAACTGAGCCCGTGGTTGTAGAAACCATCGCCGAGCAGGCCCCCGACCACGCTCCATGGGCGACCGCGGTCACGCTGGCGTCAAACGATCCACCCTGGCAGGACATGGATGGCATCTTGGTTAGCAAGCCGTTCACCGCCACCGGCGAGGTGCGGATCGTGCTCAACATGTCCGATGCCGCGGCAACGGATGGCGTCATTGGCGTCATCATTCCGGCCGACAAAGCGAACAATGTCCAAGAACTTCTCAGCGCGCTCCGCGACGGGGTGACCGTCGTCATGATCGGGGCAGCGCCCGAGCAGGTGATCTCGAACCTTGACGGGACGTACGTGTTTGTCAATTCCGTGCCCGTGCCCAAGCCGTGGTCGCTGGACTTGCAAACCCGGCCCTGATCCGAGAGAAGTGGCTGCAGTTCGCGCGCACAGAAGCGACGGGCTTCGTCGGACTCCACATAACGCACCATTTGGCGCAACAGGGCAAAACCACCCATCTCGGTGGATGGATTGACGACCATAGCGGTGGCGTGTATAGTGAATATACAGAATGCGAGGGTCCGATGGAAAGCCGTGTGCCGCCGGAGGAAATCCCAAGTGGATGTCTCGAATTGCCGACCCCGGCAAACGTGGGGGCGTATGAACTCGTCGAGCGGATCGGCCGCGGCGGAATGGGCACCGTCTACCGAGCGGTACACACCCGGCTGAAACGCCCGGCCGCCGTCAAAATCTTGCGCGCCGACCGAATCGGATACCACGGCACCGTCGCCCGGTTCTTCCGCGAGATGGAGGCGGTCGGCCGGCTCGATCACCCAAACCTTGTCCGAGCCTACGATGCCGGCGAATCCGATGGTCAGTTTTTCCTGGCCATGGAATTGGTCGTGGGCGTCCATTTGCGCCGGATCGTTGGCGCGCAAGGTCCGCTTCGCCTGCCCGACGCCTGCGAAACGGTTCGCCAGGCCGCGTGTGGACTTTGTAACGCTCACGAGCACGGGCTGGTCCATCGCGACGTGAAGCCGTCGAACCTGATGGTGACAGGCGATGGAACCGTCAAGCTACTCGACTTAGGGCTCGCTCGGCTTGCCGATGGTCCCGCTACCGAGGGCGAGAATACGGTTACGGATCAGATCCTCGGCAGCGGCGATTACTTGGCGCCCGAACAAGGCGAGGACCCGCGGCAAGCCGATGCCCGGTCCGACCTGTACTCCTTAGGCTGTGTGCTCTATTTTCTGCTGGCCGGTCGCGCACCGTTCGACGACACGCGCCACAACACTTTCGGCCGGAAGCTGCTGGCGCATGCGACGGAGAAGGTGCCCGACATTGCCCGGCTGCGTCCTGGCGTGCCCTTGGGTCTTGCCCGCTTGCTCAAACGAATGTTGGCCAAGAAACCGGGCGATCGGCCGAAGGATATGGCCGAGGTCGTGCAGGCGATGGAACCTTGGTCCGAAGGCGCAAACCTGGCATTGTTGGTCGGGCGCTCGATGGCGGAAAACAAGCCGCCCGCTCGGGAGTGGCCGGAACCCGATACCTTGGCCCGCGGGGCATCGAACGAAACCGCCCGCGAACGGAAATCGGATGAAGAAGCAGTACGGCGGCGGGGCCGCTCGAGGCGCCGGATTTCAACAACGCTCCTGGTCGCAGGGCTGGGCGCGGCGGTGGTCGCCGCTGCCACGGCGCTTCCGCGCACACGAGTGGAACACCCCATGCCGGAGCGACTCGGGGCCGCAGCCATGGTGCAGCGGCCGGCGCCCTTGGCCGGTGTGAACGGCTGGACACTGGAAACCCGCGGCGGGCGCTCGCCTGTCACTCATCTGGCCCTCTCGCCCGATGACGCTTTGCTTGCCGCGGGCGACGCCACTGGCGGCGTACGCGTCTGGCGCACTGCGACCGGCGACCTGGTACGGCTCCTCATCGAGCCGGAACCGGTCCGGGCACTCACCTGGCTGCCTGACGGCCGGCAACTGGCCGTGGCCGCCGGCACGTTGCGGCTTTGGGACGTGGAAACCGGGCAGCACGTTTGGCAAGCCCCGCTGGCCGAGTCGGAAGCGGCCACGGCACTGGACCATTCCGCGGACGACACCCTGGCCAGCGGCCACCGCAACGGCGAAGTCCGGCTTTGGAATCTCTCCGAGCAGCGACTGCTCAGCGTACTACCCGCCCACGCCACAACGGTGACCGCCGTGCGTTTTTCCGCTGACGGCTCGCGACTGGCGACCGGCGAGAAGGGCCGCGCCATTTGCCTTTGGGCCATGCCCACGGGAAGACTCCTCAAACGGCTCCCAGACGCCGAGCCGGGACCGATTCGCCGGCTGGCATGGTCGCCGGATGCAACTCGACTGGCCTCGTGTGGCGGTGGCCGGCACGTGACCATTTGGGACGAAGCCGAAGCGTTTCGTCCCCGCAGGGAAGACGCCGCCAGTCAGCCCGTGGGCGACCTCGGCTGGTCGCATGACGGAAAACGGTTCTTTTCGGTCAGCGGGGGCGAACAGGGCATGGAGTTTGCCGTGCTTTGGGACGGCGACGTGCGACGGCCGATCCACCGGCCGCTGATGGCGCCCAACGCGGCGACTGCCATGGCCTGGTCCCGCGACGCCAAAACCATCTATTGCGGCCTGCGGACCGGCGAACTCCGGGTCTATCTGCCCGATTCGGCACACCAGCGATCTTTTCGCCAGGCCGCCGTCACGCGAACCACGGCCAGCGCTTGGGCGCCCGGAGGGCGCCGCGCGGCCATGGGCGACTGCGCCGGCTACACCCGGCTGTGGGATACCAACGATGCCCGCCAAACACTGACGCTTCGAGCGAGCACGCATCCTGTTTCGGTGGTAGCGTGGCATCCCGGCGGCGAACGGTTCGCCGTCGGGCACATCGATGGAACACTCGTGATCGTGGACGCTTCCAGCGGCGAGGTGCAGCAGCAGCTCGCGGGCGACGGACATGTATTCGACGTCGCGTTCTCGCCCGACGGACGTTGGTTCGCCACCGCCGAGGAGCACGGTCTGTGCCGTCTTTGGGACGCAGCCACCGGCGCCGAGGTGGCGCGATTTCCGGTCGAGGGCGACCGGGTGGTCAACGCGTTGGCCTGGTCGCCCGACGGCCGCTACCTGACCTTCGCGGCGTGGGATGCCAGGGTTCGCACGATCGACGTCGACCGGCGGCTACTGGTCGCCGATTGGGCTTCCGGCCAGGGGTTTGTCTGGCGGATGGTGTGGGAACCGGAAGGCCACGTGCTGCTCACCTCGGGCGCCCACGGCGGAATCGGCCACTGGGACGCCGCCAAAGGATCATTGCTCCGTCGGGAGCAAGGCTGCCTGCGCGAAGTAGGGCGCCGGGACAACTCTCTGGGCGACTTGCAGGGGACCGGTGCAAGTAGCGGCATGCGGGGAATCTCACCGGATGCCACTCGCAGTATTCAACGGGTGGAAGGCAGTACCTGGGGAATCGTAGCCCCCGAGACAGGCAAACTTGAAGTGATACTCCTTCCTATGCGGGGCGGCTACTGGATGGCTATCGATCCGGCGACGGGCCACTACCAGGCCGACCTATCGGCCGTGGAGACGCCGGTTTACGTCGTTGCAACCGACCTGGGGCAGGCAAACTACACGCCCGCCGAGTTCGGCGCCCTCTACCCCTGGAAGAATCAGCCTGAAAAGGTCCCCCGCCATGGGACGCAATGATTTTCCCATTTAGGAGGGTTTCATGCACCACCCGGCGCAGACTTGCCTTCAGGCCGGTGGTACAATATGTCGATATGTTCGCGTCGCCCTTGGTTGACCGATTGCTCGATTCTGCACCGATGGTGGCTCCGTCGTTGCTGGCGTGCGACTTTGCGCGCATCGAGCAGGAGGTCCGTCGCCTGGAAGAGGCCGGGGCGAGGATCCTGCATTTGGACGTGATGGACGGATGTTTCGTCCCGAACATCAGCTTTGGCATTCCCGTCGTGGCGGCCATTCGTCGCGTGACGACCTTACCGCTCGATGTCCATTTGATGATCGCCAACCCGGCTCAGTACGTGAAGAGTTTTCGTGAGGCGGGCGCCGACCTGCTCACCATCCACATCGAGGCAGTGCCCGAGCCGCAGGCATTGCTGGAAGAGATCCAGTCGCTGGGCGCCGGCGCGGGCCTTTGTCTGAATCCGCCGACCCCCATCGGCGCGGTGGAACCCTATGTGGACCAGTGCCAGCTTGTCCTGGTGATGAGTGTCATGCCCGGTTTCGGAGGTCAATCGTTCCAACCGGAAGTCCTTCCGAAGGTGCGCCGGGTGCGGGAGCTTGGTGGCGACCGTCTTTTGGTGTCGATCGACGGGGGGGTGAACTTCGACACAGTTGGCGCTTGCGCGGCGGCGGGGGCCAACTTGTTGGTCGCCGGCTCCGCCCTGTTTTCCCAAGACGATTACGGCAGGTTCATTGCGGAAATGACCCAGACAGCCAAAATCAACCAAGTTGCTTAGTTTTTCATGCAATCATGGATCGCATTGTACTCATACGCCCTGGCGCGACCGATTATGATCGCGAGCGGCGAATCCAAGGTGCCCTCGACATTCCGCTCAGCGATGAAGGTGGACGCGAGGTCGCACAGCTTGCCGAACAATTGGCCGGCTGCGGCATCGAGATTGTCTATGCCCCAAATAGCCAACCCGCACGCCAAACGGCTGAAATGATCGCCCAGAGCCTGGGCGTAAAGTGCAAGCGGCTGGAGCGCATGCAGAACCTCGATCATGGTTTGTGGCAAGGCATGTCAATTGACGAGGTCCGGCAGAAGCAGCCCCGCGTGTACAAGCAATGGCAGGAACAGCCGGAAAACGTCTGTCCGCCGGAGGGCGAGATGCTCAATGACGCCGATGCGCGGGTTCGATCCGCCATGACTCGGTTGTTCAAGAAGCATCGGGAGGGCACCGTCGCCATTGTGGTATCGGAGCCCGTCGCCAGTCTGGTCCGCCGCTTCATTACCCACTCGGGCCTAGGCAATTTATGGAAGACCGCCCAAGCCCATGGCCACTGGGAGGTGCTGCAAGTGGAACCTCAAAAGGTCACAGCCCCTACAGGATAGCGCTCCGCCCTGCCGATAACTTAGGGAGGGCTTCTGCCCGCCCCGCCCCCAAAACGGCCTTGTTTTCGATTACCCGAACCCCACGAGTCCATCGCATGTCGTCCGGTACCGAATCCAGCACCTCACGAAACACGGCCAAGCGGCCCAAACGCGGCGTGCCCGAAGGGCTTTGGATGCGCTGCCCCGGCTGCCAGCAGATCATCTTCCGCCGCGAGGCCGAACGACGCCTCGGCGTTTGCCCGCAATGCGACTACCACTGGTATGTCCCCGCCCGAGAACGCGTCCGGCAAGTGCTCGACGAAGGCACGTTCGAAGAGTGGGATGCCGAGCTGGAGCCGGCGGACCCGCTCGGCTTTGTCGACAAGAAGCCCTACTGCGACCGGCTGGTCCAGGAACAGCAGCGCACCGGCCTGCGCGACGCCGTGGTGACGGGCACCGGAATGATCCGCGCCCGCCGGGTCGTTTTCGCCGTGACCGATTCCGCGTTCATTATGGGCAGCATGGGCTCGGTGGTTGGCGAGAAGCTCACCCGCGCCATCGAACGCGCCACCGAGCGGCAGCTCCCGTTGATTATCATCTCGGGCTCCGGCGGCGGCGCCCGCATGCATGAAGGCATGTTTTCTCTCATGCAAATGGCCAAGGTCTCGGCAGCCCTGGCCCGCTTCGACCAGGCCGGGGGGCTGTTTATCTCCGTGCTGACCAATCCGACAATGGGCGGCGTGGCCGCCAGCTTCGCCTCGCTGGGCGATCTCGTCTTCGCCGAACCCAAGGCCCTCATCGGATTCGCCGGCCCGCGCACCATCAAGGCCACCATCCGAATTGAACTGCCCAAGGGATTCCAAACCAGCGAGTTCCTCCTGGAGCATGGCTTCGTCGACCGGATCGTGCGGCGCAAAGACTTGCAAAGCGAGGTCGCTCGCGCAATCGACTATTGCGGTAAGTAGCGGCGGAATTGATGGGCTTTCTCAACGGTATCCGATCGATCCTCTCCGGCGGCAAACTCCATGTGCCGTCCCGCTTTGCCTTGCTGCGAACGGGTATCGCCGGCACGATGTCGAAGTTCTATATGGCCCGCGACCTGCGCACTCAGCAGATCGTCGGCCTAAAAATCCTCGACAGGGAAAAGACCCTCGCCTTCGAAGCGCGGTTCAAAGGGCTTTCCAAGCCGAGCGAAGGCGAAATTGCCATGCAACTCGCCCACCCCCGCATCGTCAAAACTTTCGAATACGGCCGAACGACCGACGACGAACCGTACCTTGTGATGGAGTACATCGACGGGCCGAACCTCAACACCGTGCTCGTCAGCCAGGACCCCCTGCTCGAAGGCCGCCGCGTGCGGTTCATCCGCCAAGCGGCCGAGGCCCTGGCCGCGGTCCACCAGGCCGGGTTCATCCACCGCGACGTCTGTCCGCGAAACTTCCTCGTGTGCGCGAACCAAAACGACCTCAAACTCATCGACTTCGGTTTGACCGTTCCGGCAATGCGGCCCTTCTTGCTGCCCGGAAACCGGACGGGTACGCCCAATTATATGGCCCCGGAACTCGTCCGCCGGCAGCCGACGGACCAGCGGGTGGATATTTTTGCCTTGGGGGTCGCGGCCTTTGAACTGCTCACCGGTGAATTGCCCTGGGCCCGCGGAACAACCGGTATGGCCGCCATGACGCATGACCAGCCTCCGGCCGACATCCGGAAATACTGTCCCAACATCCACCCGAAGCTCGCCAAGGCCATTGCCGCGTGTCTCCTACCCGACCCGGCAAAACGATGCCCCTCCGTGGCTCGTTTCATTTCCGCCATTAGTAGCGTCGAACAGGAAGAGGTTTGAGGTGGGTTGTCCTGTCGGACGAACCCATGTTACAATGCAGGATAGTTGCTTTCGGTTGATTGGCCCGCCGGAGATACCCACGTCGCAGGTTCACCTCGGGCATCCGGCGCCTCGACCGCAGCTTCAGCCGGAGTGGCGGAATGGCAGACGCGCTGGATTCAAAATCCAGTCTGGGCAACCAGGTGTGGGTTCAAGTCCCACCTCCGGTACTTCTTGTCAGGACAGCACTTACCCGGCACGCAGCGGTTGCCGGGCTCCGACGCGAATCGACGCATCGAGGAGACATCGCATGCACATCGAGCGAATTACCCACAATCCTGCCGTCATGGGAGGGAAGCCATGCATCCGCGGCCTGCGCGTTCAGTTACTGTTTGATGATTGATTATGATTAGCCTTGACGAGGCATTGGCGGTCGTGAGCCGTTCACTGGATGGCGCGGGCCGGCCGAGCGAAACGATTCCGGTCGCCGACGCACGCGGTCGCACCCTGGTCGCCGATCATCATTCGAAACTCGATTTGCCCCCGTTCGACAAGTCGGCAATGGATGGCTATGCGATCCCGGCTGGGGATCGGCAAGCTGTTTATCAAGTGCTGGAGACCGTCCCGGCCGGAAGCCTTCCGAAAGCCGTCCTGTTGCCCGGCACGGCCGTCAAAGTGATGACCGGTGCTCCCGTCCCGCCGGGCACGGGGCACGTTGTGAAATTGGAAGACGTCAGCGAGCGAGGCGATTCGATCGAAGTGATGGAGTTCCGCCACGCGAACAACATTTGCCGGCAAGGCGAGGACGTTCGGCGAGGGGATACCATCTTGTCGGCCGGCTCGCGACTGTCGCCCCTCGATGTTGCCAACCTCATTGGCGCCGGGATCACCGAGGTGGAAGTGTATCGCCCGGTTCGCGTCGCCGTCCTATCGACAGGCGACGAAATCGCCGATGACCCCGCGCAACTTCGCCCGGGCATGATTATGAACACCAACGGC